>JBLIRG010000025.1:0-40649 GCA_049472195.1 Thermoplasmatota archaeon | reverse complement strand
CAAGGCGCCGCACCCGCTGCGACGGCCCGAAGGATACTCGATTGGGCTCGGGAGAGAGGAATACGCCTCTGGTGGGGGCGCGGCAGCCAGCAGGGCTCCTTCTTCACGATGATCGATCACAGAGGATATACTTACAATCATCGTCCGAATCGGGAAATGTCATCGCAATTTCACCTCCTTAAAACAACAAGAGATGAGAGGGGTATCGAGACGGACAACCGATCGCCGATCTGCGGTTTGGATCCCGGTTTGCAGAATATCACCAAGGTCCTACCTCCGGCTTTCATTGTAATGCGATGCTCCCTTCCCCGGAACTCAACCGTTTCCACCTCCCCCCGGAGGACGAGATCGTCCTCCGATCTACCTATCGAGGCCGATTCCGGCCTGAAACCTATGTAATCCGGGATTCCGTCGAACCAATCGGAGATCTTCCTTTCCTGGCCATCGAAAAGGTCCCCGATCTTCCTTCCCCTCAGGCCCAGTATGTTATGAAATCCCATGAACCTGGCGGTTTGGATCCTTTCAGGCCGGTTGTAGATCTTCTCGGGAGTCCCGTTCTCCCATATCCTGCCTCCCCTCAGGAAATCCACCCTGTCCGATACCGATACCGCTTCCATCTGGTCATGAGTCACGTAGAGAGATCCTATACCCATATCCTTCAGGATCCGTCTGACGTCCCGTCTGAGGTCCTCGCGAAGCTTCGCATCAAGTGCTGAAAGGGGCTCGTCCAGGAGGATAACCTTCGGTTCATATGCGATGGTCCGGGCAAGGGCGACACGCTGCTTCTCCCCTCCCGAAAGCTCGTTTATCGATCTCCTCTCATATCCGGGAAGCCCTACCCTCTCAAGCAGATCGCTGACCTTCCGCTTCATCGCCATTCCCGATGCCGATTTCAATCCGTATGATATGTTTCCTTCAACCGACATGTGAGGAAAAAGGGCGTAATCCTGAAAGACCATGCCGATGCCCCGTTTACGTGTGGGGATATTATTCACATCTTTTCCGTTTATCAGGATCCGGCCCGAATCCGGCCTTATGAAACCTGCGATCAGATTCAGAATGGTGGTCTTGCCGGATCCGGATCTCCCCAGAAGGGAGACGATTTCATCATCCTCGACCGAAAGGTTCAGCCCATTCAATATTCTTTTTTCCCTGTCGAAGGAAAAATCCACGTTCTCAACGACAAGGGTCAGGACCGCACCCCCGTTTTCCAGATCCTTCGTATTCCAGATTCGATGGCCATGAATGACAGGAAGGTGATCGCCATCAATATCACCCCGTATGCCGTTGCGGACCCGATATCTCGGCCCGCGGAAAGCAAGCGGTACAGAGCTACCGGCATGGTCGTGTACTCGGGGGCTGATACCAGATAAGTTGCCCCGAATTCACCGATGGAGACCGCGAAAGCGAATACCGCTGCCACCAGTATACCCGGCATTATCAGGGGAATATCCACGGTAAGGAACCGCTTAACCGGTCCAGCACCAAGAGATCTCGCCGCGTTTCTGAGATTTGGAGGCATATCCGATAGGGAAGTGTATATGGACCTCGCCCCCAGAGGATAAGCAAGAAGGGAATGTACCATGACGATGATGATCCAGCTTCCGGTTATATCCAGAAATGATCCGGAGTAAAATTTCACAAGCCCGTATCCGAGTCCAACCGTGGATACTCCGATGGGTATCAGGAGCAGAGTGTCAAGCGGCAGCTTCCATTTGAATCCCTTCCTGTGGAGGAGATATGCCGTAACCATGGACAGAGGAAGGGAAACCGCAATGGTCAGCAAACCGAACAGCAGTGAGTTTAACACCGCTCCCATGGGAGAGACTCCGATGGTAGGATCGTTTTCCCTGGACAGGAGCCTTTCGAACCAGAAGGTAGAGTACTCGGTCTCTCCCCCGAACTCATGAACGAAGGATGTGTGCACAACCGATGTGAGAGGTCCGAATATGATCACGGTTGTGAGAGCAACGTATAGAATGATGACCGCCAACGCCAAGGGTGTGATCTTCTTTCCGGCCTTTCCAACGAAACCCGTTCCCAGTGATGTTCCCGCCCCAGCTCCCATTTTCCTCGAGGACCAGAGATAAAGAGAAGTCGATGCAAGGACTATCAGTCCCTCTATCAGGAGGAGGGTACCGGATATCCCGTGATCGAATCTGTATCTGAATATCTCCACTTCCACGGTCGCGTTGCTCATACCTCCGACCACCAGGACAACGCCGAAGGATAGAAAACAGAACGTGAACACAAGAGATGAAGCCGATAAAAGGGCGTATCTCAGCTGGGGGAGAATTATTCTGAAGAACGTCTTCAACGGACCCGCACCGAGGGATCGGGATGCGTCAATCAACCTGACGTCGAATGTCTCGAACCTGGAAGCGAGTATCCTAAGGGCTATGGGGAAGTTGAAGAATACATGAGCCAGGATGATCACCTCCCTGGAATACAGGATATCGATGTCGGGCATACCGATTCCAAGTGTTGAACCGGCGGTGTCAAGGACCGAGTTCAAGGTTCCGTTGGTGCCGAACAGGGAAACGAAACCGATTGCAAGAACAAGAGGTGGGAGGACAAAGGGTACCGTGGTGGCCGACATAACGGCAGACCTGCCCTTGAACCTGTACCTCGTCATCAAATACGCACCGGGAAGTGCGAGAGCGACGGTTGCCATCGTGGATATGACAGCCTGCCAAAGAGTAAAGGAAACAACATCTCTGGTACGTTCGGATGAAACGGTTTCAATAAAGATATCCGTTCTGAAATTGACACCGTCCATGAGACCCGATTCAATGACCGACAGTATGGGCAGGAGGCAGAAAAACGAGAGAAAGGCTATAACGGATGCGTAGAGGATCATCGTTGATATCCGGTTGACCGTTTTTCCACGCATCTTCATTCATCCCTCGATCATGCGAATGCTTCGTCCCACGATTTCATCCAGGAATCATAGTTCTCCAGGATCTCATCCTGATCCGGTTCGGCGTGATCCTCGGCGTACGCCCCGTATTCCAGATACATCTCGTTGATATCTATACCGGAAACGACGGGAAGCATCACATTCAGCTCCACTGCCTCCTGGAAATCATCGGAGAGCATGAACTCGAGGAATAGTTCGGCCGACTCCCGATTATCTGCACCCTTGACGATCCCGGCTCCCTCTATCTGCCTGTAGCCGTGATCGGAAGGTACAACAGTCACGGAGTTGTTGGTTCCCGAATAGAGCATCTCGTAGGCTGTTTCGAGCCCGTAGGATATCGCTATCGGAGCCTCGCCGCCGTGGTATCCTGTGTAGTACATTGAATCCCAGGTGCCGTATACGGCTCTGGCGTTTCGGGCCAGAGCCCTGCAGAATACCGGATATTCGCTTCCGGCAACAGCCGCCGACCATATCATGAATGAAGATCCCGTAGAGGTTGTTGCCGGGTCCAGAAGAAGTATCTGGTCCCTGTACTCGTCTTTCGCCAGGTCCAGAAGGGAATCCGGATAGCTCAGGTTCCTCTTCTCCATCATCCCGCCGTTGCAGATAATTGCAATGTATCCGTAATCGTAGGGTATCAGATGGAATTCCGGATCGAATATCAGGGATGGATCCACCCTGCTTATATTCTCGGGCTCATATGTGTCAAGAAGGTCCAGTCTGATGGCGTGGTGAAGCATTGAATTGTCTATCCCGATCACTAGATCCGCGGAGGGGTCTTTCTTCTCCGCTTCCAACTTCTGGATCACGTTACCCACATCTCCGGCCGATATGACTGTGACGTTTATCCCGTACTTCTCCTCGAATACGGGTATGACCTGCGGTCCGATACCCCAGGATGCCACAAAGGAGTCGTAGGTGTAGATCACTAGGGATCCCTTTTCCTCCTTTCTCGATTCGAGTATGTAAACCGCCCCTCCGATAACGATAACGGAAACCAGCACCGCCGCTGAAATGAGCGCAACCGTCTTTCCAGATATATTTGCATTTGAATTCATCATTCCACCTTCATCTTATCCGATATCAAATTCTCCTGAATCCCGCAGGCCTTCGATACCACTTCAAGCGCCGACCCGCCGAATATGTACAGACAGGGTTCGATCCCGAAATCCCCGGGATCAACTACCGCTGAAGACCTCTCCAGTTCCATATTTAGGATCTGATCCTCGGGAGTTTTGTCATCCCTCTTGATCCTGCGAACCTCAATTCCAATTTCCTCCAAAACAGAACCTATTCTATCATCGTACTTGAGATTCACAACGGCCCTGATATCCGAATTGTTCCTCCCCGCCGCAAGAAGTATACCGGCCAAATGACTGGAGGATCCGAACTCAGGCGGCAGGTGATTTGTCTTTCCGTCGTGGAAGGATATTCTGCCCGGGAACGATGCCACGTCATCATTTATCCGGGATGTAGCCATCATCTGGGCGATGTTTATCTTGACGGCCGGGACCAGATCTGGTATGGGCCTTATACCGATATATGAAACAGCTGTCGCCAGATCCCTTAGTACAGAACCTCGGTCCGACTGGTCGATTATCTCGAAACAAGCCGTGCATCCGGCCAACGGGAACTTCTCATTATGCCGATCGCATATCCTGCCCTCCGCCATGACTTTGAAAAGAAGCGAACTGAACCTTCTTGTCAGCATCATCGAATCCTCTCCGGAGAGGGCAGCCACGGAAAGCTCCCTGCTCAGATCCTCGACGACCGCCGCGAGGGACTCGGCGGGTTCTTTGTTGTCCCTGAGGTACTTGCTTATCATCGCCTGTGAGGTTCCCATCACAATGGCGATCCGATCCTGGGACATTCCGTTGTCGTAAAGATCGAGCGCCACCCTCTTTCTAACCTGGGGAATGATCTCATCGGATAATATCGAAAACGGGGGGTTCATATTACTCGGTGTTCATAATTCATAACCAATATATATCATTATCCGAAACCGGGACAACCGGGAATTTTCGGCCTTGACCGCGGGGGAATCGTTAGGTATGTTTGATATAATTTGAATATATATATGCCGGGCATGGTCGGAAAGGGGAAGAAAAATCTGAAGGTGAGAACATCCGCCAGGACGGCCTCGAAGGGTCTGGAGAAGGAGCTCAAGAGAAAGGCAAAAAGGCTTGCTCAGGATCCTACGCTAGTACTTCCCAAATGTACCGTTGACGTTCCTTATTTCACGAAGATCGAGAGGAAGCTTCGAGAGGTTCAGAAGGCAAAGGACAGCAAATCCCAACTTGATCGGCTGTCCAAGAAAGGTGACAATCTGGTCAGGGCATACGCTGCCACCCTTCTGCTTCTCCACGAGGACAAGATAACATATCTGGCGGTGTTCAGAAGCCCGTTCGGTGACGTCGGATACGCCCTCCGCGGATCCACCAAGAAGGAGAAGCTGGTCGGTGTCCAGAACTACGATGATCCCAGATTGAAACTCATGGCATACCTGGAGGAAGTGAAGAAGAAGAAGCTGTTCATGTTCGTTACCGATAACGAGGTCATATGCACGGGAACGGATCCTACACCCCCAAAGGAGGTCCTGGACCAGCTTCCCAAGAGGCTTGGCAAGAACATGAAGAAGACCGGGAAGATAATCCACACCCCTGACCTGAAACCCAAGATCGTGGAGAAGGGGGAGCCGTCGGATGAACCCTACATATCGATCAAATGGGTTCCCGCGGATATCATCATGGCCAGAAGCCTCACTCAGGCTTCCCAGAACAAGGACAATACCTATGCCACGTGCGCCTCGTACATGGCAACATCGAAGATATCACAGTTCTTCGAGGTGGAGGCGGTCATCAGGCCGAAGTGCGACAACGGATCGAAATGCCCCTGCAATCCCCCGACCAAGGAGGAGGTGAAGCTCAGCTTCCTCGACCGACTCGGAAAGGTGAAGAAACCCACCAACACCGACGAGTACATGGAGGGAAAGATGATGGATCACCGCCTAATCGAGAAGGAAAGGGAAGATTACGAGATCAGGCTGAACGATGTGGGTGAGACCGTTTACATCATAGAGAACATCTGTCTGGGATCGGATAAGAAGAAGCTGATAAAGTACCTGAAACCCGCCGGTGAAGAGGAGAAGGTCCTGAAGATCTTCCTCGATCTGAAAAAGGGACCGATCATCGCACCGGATCCATCGGTCAACAGGATCATGGCCCCGTCATGGAAAGAGGTTGGTGAGGAGCTTCTCAAGGAGGTCCTGCCCGACAAGAAGATCGCGGGGCAGGTCTACAAGGACTTTCCCGTGCCCAGATTCCAGCCTATGACGGTCGTCCAGGAGGGAAAGTTCCTTCTTGAGGAAAAGCGGGTCAGGAAGCATCTTCCCAAGTTGAAAGATCCCCCGCCCATGATAGAGTTCGCATACGAATGCGCCGTTGCCTATCTTGTAAGGGGAAGGGACGGAGCCTCCAAGATACTGAAGAACTACCCCGGGGACGAGATAAAACTCAAGGCGGCCAAGTTCGCCTTCGTGAAGCACCTTGACCTCGAGAAGACATCGGGATGGTCCTACACCACCCACGAGATGGGATACGCTCAGGGCATGGATGTCATAGTCGGAAGGATAATTACTGAGGATAAGGAGCAGTTCCGGGAGGGATTGAAGGAGCTCTGGAAGGCCACCGGATCAACAAAGGACCTGAAATTCAAATGATCCCGATCCGGATTCTTCAATGATCGATCACCGCTCATAATTCGAAAGTGAAACACTTTCGTTTTCAGGGACTCCCCCGGGATGTTCCGGGATAATATCTTATGGACCGGGGGAAATCTCCCATCCCGTGATCCTCACATTCACATGAATTCCAACAAATACCATTTGTAAGATAATAGTTAAATAAAGCGGGTTTCGTTATTACAGGCGATCCTGCGGGGGAGGATCGTCATAGCTGCGTAAGAGGTGCTTGAATGGCCGGTGATGAGACTTCGAACAACCACGTGAAAAATGGAGAATCTGGAGCCGACCAGATCGTCAGCCTTGGAGACGAAGGGGTGATGGTGGAGGACAAGAAAACAGGTGCAAAGAGATCGATCTTCAATTTCAAGAAATTGTTCCGCAAACCGGGATCCGTAACCAAGCTGCCGAAGGACGCGCCCCTCTCCCAGGAAGAAATGGACTCGATGAAGAAACAGGAGCTTTACAAATACCGGAGGCACCAGCAGGATATTCAGAACCTCAAGGGGAATGTGGTTACCGTCGTTCCCAAACCCGACGAAAACGAGTGGGATGTCCTCGAGGAAGCCGTTCCGATCAGGGAATTTTACTCCTACACGAGGATAGTCCAGAACAAGAAGTCAAAGGTGATCGTTTACGAGGCCATCGAGCCGAGGTTGAGCAAAGGTGAGAAAAACATCCTCGAGTTCCTCAAGGTCGCCCTCGAGGAGAACATCGATGTGAACAGGGGAGAATCCGACGACATCGAAAACGAGATGATGATAAGGAACCTGATGAGGAAATACCTTACCCAGGTCGGCAGAAAACTGGATATCGTCCCATTCGAGAAGATATTCTACCACCTTTCGAACTACTTCCTCGGATACGGAAAGATACAGGTTATGATGGAAGATCCGCAGCTGGAGGACGTATCCTGCGACGGTACCGGCATACCCATGTTCGTTTTCCACAGGGATTACAAGAACACGATGACCAACGTCCATTTCGAGAACGAGGAGGAGCTGGACCAGTACGTCATCCTCCTCGCCCAGAGCTCGGGGAAATCCATATCGATAGCTAATCCGATCCTGGACGCGACCCTTCCCGACGGATCGAGGTTGAACGCGACGTTCGGCAAGGAGATCACCACAAGGGGTTCATCCTTCACGATAAGGAAGTTCAAGGAGGACCCGCTGACGATGGTGAACCTGATCCTTTTCAAGACGCTGTCGCCGGAGATGGCAGCACATTTGTGGCTGGCGGTCCAATACGGGGACTCAATGATGGTTTCGGGCGGTACGGCCTCGGGCAAGACCACTACGCTGAACTCAGTCAGCCACTTCATACCTCCCTCATCGAAGATCATCACCATCGAGGATACCAGGGAGATGCAGCTTCCCCACGAGAACTGGATAGCGGGTCTGACCAGGGAGAAGAAGACCGAGGGGACCGGCCAGTCGATCGACATGTACACGCTCCTTGTGGCGGCCCTCAGACAGCGTCCTGAATACATGATCGTGGGCGAGGTCAGGGGAAAGGAAACGATGGCAGTTTTCCAGGCAATGGCGACCGGGCAGGTGACATACGCAACGATCCACGCCGATTCGGTGTCCGCCATCGTCCACAGGCTTGAGAATCCCCCGATCAATATCCCGAGGATCCTCATCCTCGGCCTGAACCTCGTTCTCCTGCAGGCCCAGGTAAGGGTGAAGAACAAGAGGACCAGGAGGATCAAGGAGCTGACGGAGATCGTGGGCATAGAACCGGTATCCACCGAGATCATATCCAACAAGGTCTACATCTGGAACCCCGCAAAGGACGAGTTCAGGTTCTCCGGACACTCCAGGCTTTACGAGAAGATCATGGACCGCGAGGGTATGACCACCGAGAACATCACCGAGGAGATAAGCCGGAGGGCCGATGTCCTGAAATGGCTCGCCTTCAAGGGGCAGACAAACTATCAGGAAGTCGCAAACGTCGTAAACGAGTACTACCGGGAACCTGATCCGGTCGTGAGGAAGGCCCGGGAAGAACTTCCGACCCTCAGGGTCGAGAATCCCGATCTGAAGCTGTGACCGATCAATCCTCCGATCTTCCCTGGACGAAGACCTCCAGGATGCCGTCTTCTTTGAGGAAGGCCACCTCGATACCCAGGAACTCCGCGGCATCGAATATGCGGTCGTCCCTGTAGAATTCCCCGAACACGATCTTCCTGATCCCGGAGTTCACGATAAGCTTGAAACAGTTCCAGCAAGGGGATGCGGTGATATAGACCTCCCCCCCGTCGAGGCTGACCCCGTTCCTGGCGGCCTGGCATATTGCGTTGGCCTCCGCGTGAACGGTCCTGGTGCAGTGGCCGTTCTCCATCATGTGGCCCACCTCGTCGCAGTGGGGCATCCCCCGGATCGATCCGTTGTAACCCGTGGCGAGGATCGCCCGATCCCGGACGATGACGCATCCCACGTGTTTTCTGTGGCAGGTCCCCCTGGATGTTACCTGTCTCGCGATCTCCATGAAGTAGTTGTCCCAGGATTTCCTGTCGGGAGCCGGGTGATCGTCGAATACGATCTCCCACTTCCCGTCTCCTTTAGGCAGGCAGTTATTCTTCTGATCCTCGGCCATGATCCCCGATATGGCGACAAAATATATTAATCGTCCACAGTGGTATCTTGAAGATCATGGGGATTCCGTTGAATATATCTTTGATTATTGGATCCTTGTTAATCGTGTCAGTTTAAATTTTTGATATAAATGATATTACTACGAAAAGAGTAAATTTTTTTATCCCGGAAGATCATGCTATACGGGATTATCGGAAGGTGAGGACACGTTAACCATGCCATTTTACATCGGACCTGGCAATTTAATCCGGAGGTGAATCGATCTGAAACATCTCAAAACAAATATCGTATCACTTCTGTTGATCGCTAGCCTGATATTGATCCCGACGCTGTCAGGCAAACCGGATAATACATCCCCGGATAAACCGATCGGTGGTTCCCACCCCGAGATATCGGATAATATCTCGATAAACGGAGACGGCGGTTTCTTTGATTATTCCTTCATAACCGGAAATGGAACCGAGAACGATCCGTTCATCATATCCCGGATTAACATGACAACGTATGATATCCGTATCGAGAACACGACCGCATATTTCACGATCACGGACGTTGAGTGGGAGATATCATCGGAATATCGAATGGTGTTCAGGAACAATTCTCATATCACGCTGTATAATATCACGATCGAATCCGATCTGTTCATCCATGGCAGGAATTGTACAGATCTGAGGATCCTTGATTGTGATTTCTTCTATACCGCTGATCAAGAGGTCGTGATATCATTCTCGGATTTAATATCGATAATGATCAAAAACACGAATCTATCAAACGTCCCTCCGGCCTATAGATCGAAGATCGAACTTTATTCTGACTCGGGTATCACCCGTATTTCTAACTCGACATTCGTAGGTTGTGACTTCAAATCCTTCATAGACGGAACCCAGATAATTGAGAATTCGATATTTTTGAATGCACGCCTGTTCCCCAAAGGAATGTCCAATTCAAGCGAGATCAGGAATTGTCAATTCGAAAATATTTATCAATGGTATGACAGCGGCATTCTACTTCAAAGATACACGACGTACCACAACAACGGCGCGATAAGAAATAATACATTCAGATCATGTAATGTTGCAATTTTCATCTACGGCCAAACAGATGACCAGGCACCAAGGTTTAAAATAATCGATAACATAATTGAAAACAGCATAGTTAGGGGAATCTATCTGGAATCTGAAAAAGTTGACGTTATCAACAATACTTTTTCAAGCAACTGGAATTCTATTTGGGCACGCGGTTCCCAAAACAAAATCTGGTTTAATCGATTCATTGATTCCAAAGTAAATCACGCACTTGATTTCAGTGGGGGCAACAGTTGGGACAATGGAATGGCGGGAAATTACTGGGATGACCATGTTTCACCCGATGTTGACGGGAACGGGATCGTCGATATCCCCTACAATGTTTCCGCATTTACCAACGACAGGTATTTTGATAGATTTCCGATAACAAATATTAATCTGGATCATGTGAAACCAAGCCTATATTACACGTCACATTCTTCCGGTTATATCAACAGATCATACAATCGGATCGGATGGGAAGCTCATGACGAGTGGGGCATCAAAAAGATCGAGATCAGGAAAAACTCGGATGAATGGATCGATGTGACAGACAGGGATATCTTTAATATCTTCCTCGAACAGGGATCGTATAATTTCTCGCTCATGGCGACCGATAACAACGGTTTGAACAGGACCATCTATCTGGACCTGCAACTGAATGAAACCGTCCCGGTCGTGACGATCAGCGATCCCTCGAACCTACGTTTCACGAATGATGATCCGATAACGGTCAACTGGACCATCGTCGATTATTTTACCGTGTCGAAATTATTTTTTTAGATCGACGGCAGCAGTACAGAACTTCATCAAGAGAACCGAACCCACGATCTTCACATAGACGAGGGATCTCATTCACTATCCATCATCGTGAAAGATGATCTCGGCATGTGGATGACAGCCAGGATAGAGATCACCGTTGACAGAACGGATCCCGTAATAAAACTCGAGGGGCCGTCGCCGGGATCGGTAATCCGGGGCGAGGCCGTTTATTTCAGGTATGAGGTGATAGATGATTACGGACTGAAGACCATCCGATACCGGTTCGATGACGAGGATTGGAACGTCACCGGGAAAGAGGCATCCTTGATGAGAATGCTCGGGGAGGGAAAGCATCTTTTCAGTGTCGAGGGTTTTGATATGGCCGGTCAATCCTCCGAGATATCGATCCCTTTCGAGGTATCCAATGATTATCTGGTGGAGATCATTTCACCATTGAACGGCTCCCGTATATCCTCGAACAAGTGCATCCTGAACTGGAGATATTCGGGAAACTTCCGATGGACATCAGCTCTTCTCAGGATCGGATTGAAAAACGATTTCGTTTCGATCGGAGGTGAATACAGCTACGAGATGACATTTACCGAGGATGGTGAGTACCAGATTACCCTGGAACTTGTTGACGACCTTGGAAATTTCATCAAGAATGAGATCTACGTGATCAAGGATACGAAGGATCCGAGAATTCGATTCCTTGGAATAAAGGACGGAGAATATCTGAAATATGGTAACTTCAGCCTGGAATGGCGCGTTCTGGATGACGAAGAGATAGGAAGTTATCATTTTTCCATCGATGACGGGGAATGGAAAGACCTAGGAACGGATAATTCCATGGATCTCGATCTCGAAGAGGGAGATCATAATATTTCAGTAAGAGCCGTCGACCTTGCCGGAAACATGGGTGTAGAAGAAATAAGAGTCATCGTGGACACAACCGCTCCAAGATTGTCATTCGTTGATATGGAATCCGAGATACAGACCAGGACGAATATCATTGTCAAATGGGAATGTGAAGATAATTTCGGGTTAAGGGGAATTACACTTGCCGTGGAAGGAAAAGAGAGTATTGATGTTCTCGGGGAAGATCAATATCTTGTAATTCTACCAAGGGACGGATACTATGACGTCACTATTACCGCATCGGACCTGGCGGGAAACACCGCAAGCGATACAATGTTGATCATCGTGGATACGACAGGTCCGACAGTCTCATGGTCGGGTGATATTACTTCTCCAACCAATCTCGAGATCATCCCCATCGGATGGAGATCGCATGATGACACCGGTATCAAGGAGGTCATACTTCTCGAGGATGATGTTGTGATCTGGTCCGGGTCCGGAGGAGGGCAGAACGGAACCTATCTGACCCCTGATGAGGGAAATCATTCCTACATCCTGTCCGCGGTTGATATTTCGGGAAAAACGGCAATGATCGAGAGGTACATAATCGTCGACAGAACCGCTCCTGTGATCGACAGGTTCGATCCCTCGATCCAAAAAGGGATCCTCAATGTCGAATGGTCGGTGAGAGACGAGCTTACATCGGTGAAGTCCGTGATCCTCTGGGTGGAGGGGGATCTCTTCACATCCTATGAATCCAACGGCTCGTGGAGGGTGATCGGACTTGAACCCGGTCAGCATACGGTCCACATCGAAGTGAGGGATGAGGCCGGAAATTCCATCAAGAAGAACATGAATGTCATTATCGATGATCTTTCCGTTCAAAATGACGATGATAAAGATATTACCTGGGGTGTGATGATTCTGTTGATATTTTCCACCATCTCGGTCATCATTCTCCTTTCGGCCATCATCTTCCCCTTCGTTTACAGAAATAGAAAGAGTGATAAATCCTATGATTCACCTGAGGATCGAAATCCGATTGAGATTGTTAAACTCCAAAGAGGGCAGGAGGGTGGTTTGAATAAGGATAGGTTCGGATTCAAGCCCGCTCCCGGATTTGATCCGGCTTTCATCAATAATACCTCCGCCAAAGGGGAAACGAATAAGACAGACGATCGGTCGAAGAAGGTATAAGAAAAATATAGGACATCGAACCATTTTCACAGATACTTGTCCCGGTCGGCCATCTTCCTCAGGGTCCCTGAATCCCCCGAGACACTTTGAAGCTTCTTCAATACCTCTTTGTTTGTCCCATCCATGGAGAGGCAATCCTGGTATCTCTCACGGGCCATGACATTATCTCCCTTCATTTGGAAGATATCCCCCTGCAATTCCATAGCCTCCGGAAACCGATTACTAATCAGCACCGCCCTGCCCGACATTTCCAGTGCCTCATCGCGAGATCCCGAAAGGAAATACGCCCTTCCAAGCTCATACCAGAAATACTCGTTCCTACCCTGATAATCTTTGCTGAAAGGGACCAGAAGATCCAGGGATTTTTTGGGATCCCCGAGATCGGAATACAATCCGGCGATCCCCGTGATCTTATCGACGTCCTTCCTCCCTACCCTCTTCACGGCATTGTCCAGGTATTTCCCGGCTTTCTTCTTCTTACCTGCCCTGATAAGAGCTTTGGAAACCAGAATGTAGCCCTCGGGATCGCTGCGGTTGAGCTTGATGATCTTATCATAACATTTTACCTGTTCCCTGAGATCCCCTTTCGCACCGTGGATCATACCCATCAGCTTCAGTATCGGTCTGGATTTGAGCGAGAACTCGTCGGATTCCTTCACGACGTCCACAAGGATTTTCAATGCTGTGTCGTAATCGTGGTTATCGATGCAGGATTGAACCGTCTTGAATAGAATATCCCTGGAACTGTAATTCTTCAATTTAAGCGATATCTTGAGCGCACGGGCATAGAACATGGAGGCCTCGGAAAAATTACCGCTGGCGGACTGAGCATCACCCTCCTCAACAAGATGGGATATCATATCGATTCCCCTCTCCTCGTTTTTAGTCGGCTTCCTATCCGCTGACATCAGGCCCATCAATATCGATCCTGAGATTATCTCAAGGGTCTTAATCCTTTGGAAATAGATTCGATTACCACCGGAAGGGGTAATCTTTTTCATATCATTATGCGATCCGTATGGGGAAACCGACGGGGGACCGCATCCTTGCCCATGGTAGATTCGATAACCGGGAAGAGCATCTTCAAGAACGGGATCATCTGGATGATATACACCATAGCCAGACCGCTCCCTCCCTCGGGATTCAAGAACTTCTTCTACAGACTGGGGGGTGCGAAGATCGGAAAGCGGGTCTGGATCTCTCCCTACGCGGTCCTTGATCCGGTCGCACCCCACAAGCTCGTCCTGGAGGACGACGTGTTCATCGGTTGGGGGGCCTCGATACTCACGCATATCATGGACCAGGATCATCTTGAAGGACCCTCGAGCAGGGTCTACAAAGAGGGAAAAACTATCCTGAAGAAGGGGAGCTTCATCGGGGGATTCGCCACCGTCAGGTGCGGCGTCACCGTGGGCAGGGGGGCCGTTGTCGCATCCGATTCCGTTGTCACGAAGGATGTCCCTCCCAACACCCTCGTCATGGGGATACCTGCAAAACCCCACAGGAAGAAATCCGAAAGGGGAAGCGGCTGTCCCGAAAGCTGACCTGTTATCCCGTTTTCTTGCAGTCTCGATGATGTGTTTATCCCGCGATCCATCGATAATGTCATTATATCGAAGGTCAATTTGGTACCGGGGATCCCAAATGAACTGGCCGGGCAGAATAGTCATCGTCCTGATTGCGGCATTATTACTTTCCACACCGATCATATCAATATCATCCGGCGGAAATTCATCGGATCGTGAGTCATCGATCCCCACTCCGAGATCCCCTGGAATGGATCCTATTCAGATCTACGATGATGTGGTCAAGGTTCCTCCGGGAGGAGAGACCACGATCAGTTTCGGACCGGATATGGAACCCACCGAAGGAGGATACGTCGGCCTGAAGGACTGGAATCACGGGAAGCTCGGAGAAGCCTCCGAACTCCTTCCCGGATGGTTGCAGGAACCGTTCAAGGAGAACATGATCAAAGCTGCCAGCAGGGAGATCTCCCTTGGTCCAAGTATGATCCCCGCTTTCGGTGATCTGGATGGTGATGGCGATGACGATCTCGTCATTGGAGCCTCCGGATCCCTCTACTTCTACCGTAACATCGGCAGACAGGGGAATCCCATCTACATTCAGGGAGGGTGGGACGACTGGAAATATATCCAAAGAACTCAAGATCCATCCAGTGATTTCATCAGTCCTAGCATACTGGATATTGAGGGTGATGGTTATGGAGATATCATCTGGGGAGATTCTACGCATTATTTGAACTTCATATGGAATAGAGGTATTGGAAATGGAGTAGAAAATGACCAGAGCTATTTCTCCTTGGCATATGTAATCGGTCAGAATCCACCTACCCATATATCTCCAGCGCCCATAACCGGCGAGAACAATACCTTTCGGACCTATTTCGGATGCAGGCAAGGATCCCTATATTACTGGGAGTTTGACTATGAAGATAGTGGATATGATGTTTCGACATCTTTCCATATGTCACCATCCCAGATGGTGGGATTGGGAGCTTTGAACTTCTCTTCCCCGAGGTTGTTCAAGGATCCGAGAATCGCTCCCGGGTATCACAATATTCACGGTATGGCTGTTGGATCCGGGGAAGGAATCATCAGATATTATCCGTTAATTGATGGCCACTATACACAAAGCCAAACAGCGATCTTCCTCAACATCGCTCAACAAGGTTCAGTCACACCCGTTCCATCAAACCTCAACGGGGATCTGGAAGTGGATCTTGTTCTGGGGACCACAGCAGGAAACATTCCCGTGTATCCCAATTTCCAGACCAATGACAACCCATACTGGGCTCCGGATCCCCATGTCCCCGCGTTCCAGATCGAGAACTACGAATCCGCATTCGGAATGAACATCATGGAGTACAACGAATCCCTGATCGAGGAGATACTGGACCTGATCATAACGCCGCCGAATACCAACTACCGCGACGAGATCGGTTTCTGCTGTGCATACATGCCTCCGTCCCAGCTTATAGGAAGCACCGTTGACGACCTCCTCCGGGACAACGCATACTACATCTATTCCAGGGATGATCGGCTGGAATACGTATCACTGAAGGAATATTCCGGAGACGATTACTACACGACCGCAGAGTACAGGGTGAGGAACGGGAACAATATCCAGTACATGGAGATCCCCAGGGACATCTACTACTGGGGAATCGTACACCCCAGGGTCACCGAGGAACAGGTCGCTTACGTGAGTCCGGACAACGGACAGCCTACCCATCCCGACAACGGCGGGCGGTTCTGGAGGGAATACGTCTTCGATCACGCCGATGAGACCTATCCAGAAGGCCCCGAATATCCCGATGACTGGACGGGACCGGTCGCTTACTATCCGACGGAATCTTCCCCGCCACTGCTCAGGGACGTGCTCAAGGACGTTGATGTCCTTTGGGATCTGATGCCGTATGATTATCCAAGGGGTTTCGACAACAACGGGGAGAACAACGGGCATCTGTGGGACTACCGGGATCACGCGATAGAGAAGGTATCCCACTGGGTGGAGAAGACACTGGTGATAAACCAGCAGGAATCCCCGGACGACGAGCGACCCACACAACCCGTGAGGATTGCACACCACCACAACGGGAACTGCGGCGAGCTCCAGGACCTGACCATCGCGGCCGCTAGGTCATCCCTTATTCCTGCCAGGGGGATCCTCCTCATGGGAGAGGACCATGTCTGGTCCGAGTTCTACCTCGGAGGGTGGCATCAATGGGACAACTACTGGTCGGACGCGGGCGGCGTGGTGGCGGATAATCTCAACTACTGGTGGGGATGGGGGGGGAGAGGAGGTTCCGGACTGATGGCCTACATGGGCGACGGGCAGGCTTATGATGTGGGGAGCGAATACCGATCTCCGGACGTCACTGCAGAGCTTGTAGTGGAGGTGGTCGATGGATCCGGAGATCCCGTGGACGGAGCGAGAGTACTGGTATTTTCCCACTGGGTGATGGAGCAGATCAATGTCGATCTCGGACCGTATCAGGGACCGCTTCCCGCCACGGTTCCCATGCCTTCAATATGGGGTTATACCAATCAGTCAGGGATCTGCTCCCTGAACATATGGAGGCAGAACTTCAACTACCGGGTCGTATCGGACATCGGCACATTCGTTTCCGAGAAGTTCACCATGCCGGATACGGGATCGATCCACCACACCGTTCAACTTGATAACGAGATGCCCGAGGTCTCCTATACGTATCAGGGTTTGCCACAACCAGAAGACGGTCGGAAATACCTGGTATATGCAGAACTGATCGGAACCGAACAATCCCAGACAGATTTCATATCCGGAGTCGGATACAAAGAGAAACTCGACACTGGAACGGCGGAAGTGACGATATTCGCTGACGAAAGCGGCCAGTACCCAAGATTCATCGACGTTAGGAGAATTATTGACAGGAACACTCCATACATGAGAGGATTCTATTCAGGGGACTTGAACGTAACGATATCGCTTCGATCCCTGTCTTCCATAAAATCGAATAATCTCATCAGGGTGAGAATATATGAGGTTGACGAGAGCGGCGGAGGGTACGAACCGTCGCTTCTGATCTTCAATCCCTTGGGAAAATCCGATACCGGATTCGAGAATGGAGAACACGGATCCCTCGCCGGTATGATCCTCGATCCCGCGAATGAGATGATCGGCGGGATCACTAATATCTCGATATCCGGTTTGTCCGTGGATCCGGTTCTCAGTGTGTGGAGTTCCGAGAGGTACCCGGAATGGTCCATTCCATGGACCGCAGATGGAATCAGTGGAAGTCCCGGATCGATGAATCCGATCTCAATGAAAATCGAAACAAGGGAGAACCCTGACAGGATCTTTCAAACATCCATTTACATCGTGGATACGAAGTATCCGCATTGGACATCCATCCGAAGGGAAAGCGTCTATTCATGGGGGGAGGAGGTGAAGATAGGACTTGACTTCTCCGAGGAGATCGATATAAGGGGATGGATCGGATTCGATCCCATCGGCGGGGATCAGATCTCAGGGGGCTGGGAGCCCTCTTCCGGAGAATGGACGATAGATTCAACCGATCTACCCTCCGGCGGGAACCGGTTCAGGATGGTCATGATCGATACCCAGGACAACCTGCAGACGCTCACGTTCGGTTTCTGGCTGGATCCGCTTGCCCCAAATTTGACCGTTTCAACACCGAGGAACGGCAGCCAGTTCGTGGACAACACTATCGAGATAGTCGGATCGGTCACGGATGACGTTTCCCTCTCGTCATTCAAGGCTTCGGCATCCCGTGAGAGCTGGGATCTTCTGGACACGGTAGACGAGACCGGAAGGTTCCGAACCGAGATCTCTCTCGATCCGCGTCCAGGTCCGGTGGTGATCAACTTCACCGCCGTGGATAATGTGGGACTCGCATCCACATATCTTCTCTACATCGAGATCCTGGAAAGACCGGACATCACGCCTCCCACGATCGAGATCAAAAGCCCTCGAAACGGAGATGAGATCGAGAGAGGGGAGATATTAACAATCAAAGGCACAGCAGAAGATGACCGGGGCATCGCCTCCATAGTTCTCTCAACACCGGTCCCGCATGATCTAACAGCGGACCTGAGCAGCTTACCGTCATGGGAAAGGGAGGTGGATACCTCATATTGGCCCACCGGGGAAACAGTGATCACCGTCGAGGTCACCGACACCTCCGGAAACACCGGCACCGATAAGGTCAGGATAGAGATCTACGAGGAAGAGATCGAATTCGTTGACAGGCGGGATCCGGAGATTCTCGTCCTATCTCCCGATCCGAACGATGAGGTCAGCATCGGAGAAATGATAACGGTAACCGGAAGGCTGTCAGACGATGGCGATGAGATCGGGCTTTTCATCTCCTCGGATGGGGGAGATACCATGATGGATATTACTTCCCACGTGGAAACCGACTGGTCCTTCGCCTACACCCTCGATACGGCCGAATTCGTGAAAGGACTCTCGCTTTCACCGGACAGATTGGTTCAGTATCTGGAGGAATTCCAGTTGATACTGATGGCCGAGGACGGATCCGGTAAAACCGCACATGTCAACCTGCCGCTGTCAGTGACGGATTCCGCGGATCCCGTCATCTCCGAGTTGAAGATACTTCCTTTCGACGGCAAATCCCCCGATATCGATATTCGAGCGACGATCAGGGACAACACAATGATCGAAATGGTGAGATTCACGCTGATCGACGATCTGGGAAGAGTTGTCGAGGAGGACGAGATCACCGGAGACGATATCGAGGGGGGGAATGGAGAATACACGGTCAACTGGAGCTTCGAAAGACCGATCAATCCCGGCAGCTACGTGATCGAAGCCACAGCAGCTGACCCGTGGGGGAACTCGGACGTCAGCAGGCTGGACCTGGCCATACCGGCTCCGGAAAACGATGAGACGGATGAGCGGATATCGATCTTCGTGATAATCGGGATCATTCTCGGATCCATCCTGATACTTCTCCTTGTCATTTACGGAGCGGTCAGAATGTCCAGGAAATTGGGTAAAAACAGGCAGCAGTGATCAAATCGAGAAAAAGCGGGCTTATTTTTGTAACTTACGAACAAACCTTTAAATGAAAAAATCTCTATGAAGTGTGGGGGTTATCTAGGGTATGAACCCTGCATAACAACGATGAAATCTGCTCGCTGGAGGAATGGTCGTGGGATTTAAATCCATCATTAACGAGTATATGAATAAATATGACAAGAAGCCAGCCTATGCCGAGGGGGCTCAGGGCACCTCGGTGGAGGTTGCCGAGGCGACTCCGCCCATCGAAAGCAATCCCGAGGACGAGGAATTGCGCAGGGTGCTTTCAACCCTTCGAACGAACATAAAGATCGTGGGCTGCGGAGGCGGTGGTTCCAATACCATCAACAGGATCGTGGAGGAGGGAATTATCGGTGCAGATCTATATGCGATCAACTCCGATGCCCAGCATCTTCTTACGATTCACGCCCCGCACAAGATCCTGATCGGAAAGAGGACAACCAGGGGTCTGGGGGCCGGAGCAAATCCCAGGATCGGTAAGGAGTCCGCACTGGAGGCAGAGGAGGAGATAAGAGCCGCTCTCATGGGTGCTGACATGGTCTTCGTCACATGCGGTCTCGGAGGCGGCACCGGAACCGGTTCGGCTCCCCAGGTGGCAGAGATCTCCAAACAGTTGGGGGCTCTGACGATTGCCGTGGTTACCAAACCGTTCCAGGGAGAGGGAATATCCAGGATGGAGAACGCCGAGTGGGGTCTCGCCGAACTGGAGGAGAACTCGGATACCGTGATAGTGATTCCCAACGACAAGCTTCTGGAACTCGTTCCCAGACTGCCTCTGAACGCCGCGTTCAAGGTAGCCGATGAGATCCTCATGAAAGCCATCAAGGGAATCACCGAGATGGTCACTAAGGTCGGTCTGGTAAACCTTGACTTTGCCGACCTGAAAACCATCATGAAAGGCGGGGGGGTGGCGGTTATCGGCATCGGTGAATCCGATGAGGGTCACGAGAAGGCGATCCATGCAATAGAGGAGGCAATCAACTCTCCCCTTCTCGAGTACGATATCTCATCCGCCAACGGTGCGCTCATTTGCGTCACGGGCGGAGAGGACATGACCGTTACCGAGGCGGAAACCGTTGCAGATTACATCAACGAGAGGATCAACCAGAACGCATCCATCATCTGGGGTGCATATATCGATCCGGAGCTCAAGGGAGCCATAAGGGTTATGCTGGTCCTAGTTGGCGTAACCTCAGAACAGATATCGGGCAAATCCGTTGGAAAGTTTGGTTTCAAGGAGAGAGGCTACACCAGCAGGGAAGAGCGCTTCGGTGTGAAATTCATTCGCTGATTCGAGGTGATACGTTGCTTAAATGTCCCCGCTGCGGGGAGGAGAACAACGACAGAGAGCTTTACTGTGGAAAATGTCAGGAGAAACTTCCGTCCGTATCCTCCCTTAGATCTACAATGAGATCCGGCCTGGAGGCCCTGGATCGCAAGGATTTCCGAAAGGCTCTGGATAAGTTCACGGATATCGTCAGGCAGAACCCGGGAGATAAAGATGCGTGGTTCCTGAGATCTGCCGTACTGATCAGAATGGGAAACGGCAAGGAGGCCTGGGACGATCTCGTGGAAGCGGGTCTGGCCGTGGAAACGGGCAGATGCGCAAACTGCCGTGGTACGGGAAAATGCAAGGAATGCGGCGGTGTGGGGATATGCATAATGTGCCGAGGGACAAAGAAATGCTCCTACTGCGGGGGAATGGGATCATGCCCCAACTGCAAGGGAGTGAGAGCAGACGACTGCCACCTCTGCAAGGGATCAGGAGAATGCATACGCTGCAAGGGGACAAAGGAGTGTACATACTGCAGCGGACTGGGCCACTGCGGCCACTGCAAGGGAACCGGAATATGCTCGCACTGCGGCGGGTCCGGTGAAGGTCATGAGATCGATATATCCAAGATATCCCAAGAACTTCGTGAATTGAAAGCCTGGTTCGGATGAAAGGGCGGTCGTCAAGCTCATCTGATGCGCTTTCCGTATTCCAGCCACCTTCTGGCATCGGCAACCGGAGAGTCGTTAGAATCGGTCTTTCTGGTAATGATATACAGGGCCTTCTTGATCGCCATTCCCTCCCTGAAGAGATCCATCTCTGATTCGGGATCCTGCTTCTGCGATCCAAGAAGTTCCTCAATTTCCGACAGCCTTTTCCTGAGTGCTTCCACGGGTGGTTTTTCATGGATCAGATCATCGGTGCTCGTTCGGTCTATGATCACCTTGTCTATGTTAACCCATACCCCTCCCAGATACACGTATTCCCCGGTTCTCTCGCCAACGAAGGATAGTGGTTTTCTCAGTTTTCTGAGGAGCTCCGATCCCTTTTCGGACAATATACTCACCATCATGCTGCCGGAAGGATTTGCCATACCTCCGACAGGAGGGAAAAACGGACAATCGATATAAGGAATTGTAGCATATCTTTTATAGGTGAAACCAAATCCCCCCTCGCGCGATAGTATGCCGTGGTAGCTCAGTTGGGAGAGCGTCTGACTGAAGATCAGAAGGCCGGGTGTTCAAGTCACTCCCACGGCACCTATTTCAAATCCCGTATTGAGGTGAACAGATGGGTGATGCAGAATACGAGATCGAGGTGTTCCAGGGTAACAACTACTTCGTTGCCAAGATACTCGCCAACAAGTCCAAGGACAAGCCGATCAGGGAATACAAGACCTCCACCCTGGAGGATCTCCTGGAAAACATTGCAAAGGACATACTCGAGGACCAGGAGTGATCAGCTCCCGGCCATTACCCTTTCCAGTCTTTCCTTCTGAACCCTGTTCACAGAATAACGCTTCGATCCTTTTCTCTGGATTACAGTCACCACTCCCTTCAGATCCATCAGCGAAAGCTCCTTCCTGAGTCTTGATCCGGACATTCCGGTAAGAACGAGCAGTTCCTCCTCACCGAGAACACCGCCCTCGATCAGCTCCTGTGCGATCCTCCTTTGATATCTGTTCAGGGTAAGGGGACGGTCGCGGAAGGACCCCATCAGCGGGTAGAATCTGACATTGAGACCGTCGAACATTCCGTAGATCATTCTGCTGTCCTCGTTCTCCCTTAGTGTCACGAGCAGATCCCTTCTGGGAATCTGGCTTCGCCGCGATATCTCTCTGAATCTGATCCCGGGGATCTCGTGTATCAATCCGATGACCTCTTCATCTCTCCTTGATCCCCCGGGAAGAAGAACGGATTGGAATACATATGATGTCCTCTCGATAGATGCGAGAATTATCAGTATAACGATTAGACTGATAATGATTATGAAAAAAATCGTTGTCCAAATTACGGGCAGATAGGGATCATTTCTCTCCCTCGGTTGTGGATCATATTCAAATTGATATTCGGCTGAATAATTTCGTCCAAGGGCATTGATCCAGGCGGTCACAGTCAGATTTCCAATGAGCGATTCCAAATCGATCGATGTGTAATTATCACCGGGGCTGATCAATCCCGATATCACATCTCCGTCCTGGTCCTTTATCCGATAGTTCACCATGTTGAATGCGGATCCGATATCCGATTCCCTCACCGATCCGATCGAAATATTAAACAGGATCAACGCGGATTTCCCCGATATCCTGGCATCAGTGATCGAGAACGAGGGATCGATCATGTTCTCGTCCGCTGCCACCGAAAAATTCCATGTGAATTCGGTCATTCCTCCGTGTTCGTCCCTGATCGTGATGTTCATGGAATAATTGCCTCTATCCTGTTTCAGGGGGAACCCTGAGATCCTTCCCGAGGATATGTCAGTGATGGCTGCAAAAGGAAAGGACCTGTCCGCCGAAAATGACACATAACCGTCCTCTGTCGTTTGCAGGTGGAACAGGACCGGACGACCGGCTTCCAGCGTCGATGGGAGATTTCCGGTTAACACCGGGGGGACATTCGTGATCTCCACGGTATGATTATACACTGAACTGGTCCCGTTTCCGTCGGTTGCCCTCACCTCGAAGTATATCAGACCGACATCCGCTTCCGTGGGATAGAAACCAACCAGTCCCAGATCCTCGTTGATCGTGGTCCCGGCAGGAGCCTTGACCAGGCTGTAGACGGTCTGTCCGTCGCCCTCGGAGGAGCAGTCGAAATCCAGGACAAGATCCTCATTCTGCGGCCATTCATCGATAGAGGGCGGTGTTATCACCGGTCCGAAACCCGAACCGTCGATATCCCATTCAACCAGTCCGCCGGCGGAATCTAGCCAGACAACGACGGGCCCTCCAACAGAAAAGGTTGATGAGAATATGAACCGGCCAAACCTCGTCACGTCGGATTCCTCGATCAGTGACGCATCCTCAGAATCGATAGTGATGTTCTCGGACCAGTCCCTGGGACCGCTGTAGTAGAGGGATACCTTGTTCAGGCCCGGTCCGTATCCTGGACTACCGATCAGTATGTCATCCGATCCGTCAGCGTCTGCATCGAGCATATGGAGAACATAATCCCCCCTCACCGGGTAGGATGATGTGCCCGCGATGTTCCAATCGAAATCCTCCATATCACGGATATCGTTCAGTTCATCCGAGAACCCGGCAAATATCCCTCCGAAACTGGTCGCGTTTTCCGAGAGGACCAGCAGATCATCGATGCCGTCCCCGTCCAGATCTCCCGCGGAAGCCGAATCGATGGATCTTTCTGTCGACAGGTTCAGTATGATGCCGTCCGTATTCGAACCCACGCAGATCATCCTGCTGGTACTGTTCCTGGAACCCGTTATTATCGGATCAACGATCCCGTCCCCGTCGAGATCTCCTTCCAGGACCACCTCCCCTATCTCGAATCCGGCATCGAAAACATCCGAGCGGATCGTGTCGTTCGAGGATCCCACGGGTCCGTCGATGATATCTATTGTCGATCCTCCGGAATCGTAGAACACCAGATCGTCAACTCCGTCCCCGTCAATATCTCCTGGGCAGAATCCGGTATGCGGGACGGAGAGAAAGAGGTCCGCCGATGCGATGTTGATGTCCGGGGGCAGGCTGACCGGACTCTTGAATACCGCCAATCCCTCCGTACCGACATTGATCAAAAGGTCTGCGGCACCGTCCCCTGTGATATCGGATGTGAATACGCTGCGGCCGATCGGATCGGCGGAAGCGTTCCCCCTTATCACTGAGGTCAGGTTCCTCGAACAGGAGAGGTATACTACAACCGCGCCCGATCCGTTTTCCGGATATGACAGTATCATGTCGCCGATACCGTCTCCGTTTATATCGCTGAAATGATTAGATCCACCTCTGGGTAACGATCCCGGAAAAGGATCCTCGATCGAAATGGAATGATCTGCGACCGGATCCTCGATGTAGTCGATCCCGAGAACTGATCCCCGTATGATGATCGGGAGGATCAGAAAAGTCATGATCAGTAGGGTGAACCGTCTCATCTGGCAGGACACGAACCCATGCAATGTTCAGGTCAATATAATAATTTTTGACAAAATCGGGCTTTCACACACAACAAGTTCGAAGCGCAGCCTCGGAATGAAAATCCATCCGGATCCATATGTGATCTTGAGCAAATCATGATTAAAATGCTAGGCCAAAAAAATCCCATTCGGTTTTTGTCCAGTCGGCTCGATCCCAATTTCCCAGGATTAACATATACAGACCAGCGTTTTTAGAAAGTTTTATCTATATGCTGAATATACCATGATCAATCGGATTCTGTTCAGGATTATCTCCTCCACAGGATTCGCCATACCACAGCGGGGTAGGGTAGCCAGGATATCCCGTCGGGCTCATAACCCGAAGATCAATAGTTCAAATCTATTCCCCGCTACCATTTCTTCATCATCCTATCAACAGCGCAGCGGTTGATAGGATCGTATCGGAACTGGAATGGATTCTTAACTCACTCATGAATTACACATGTGCATCTCTGTTAGGGTAGGGTGTTATATTTGTCTGCATCCATCCAATATATGGACAAGGTAGATGAAAATGACGGGAAGAAACTGGAAAAGTATGTACGATCATGCCGAATCGATACCCAAGATGTTCGAACTGGTCAAGAAACTGGTCGAACACAGGTTGAGGAAGCACAGGGCCGGGTTGATGCTCGGCATGACCGATCTGGGAATCACCAACAACGGCTTCGTGGGCGCATATTTCACCGTCGGATCGAATGCCATCATAGTCAACCGACAGGCTCTCAATGCGGTCCAGGCAGGAAATCCCGACCTGTACAAACCGTACATGTTCTACATACTGATGCACGAATACATTCACTCGCTCGGCTACACCGACGAAGCGGAGACCCGCTCCATCGCCGCGGGTATCTGCAGATATGCATTCGGAAGGAATCACGACGTCACCAGGATCGCCTCTGATTTCAGCGGCATGCTGAATGACATAGTCATGCCCAAATACGGTGAGATAAAACCGTATGACGGAACGATCGAACTCATTGCGGGTTTCGACCAGTCGAGCACCAGTTATATCCAATGAACCGAATCCCTATCAATTTGATACAACACCTGATATGTAATGAGTTAATATTAAACGGTTTGATTCTCATATCCTGATAATTTGAGAAAACGGGGCATGAGACCATGGACGAGGAAATGGTTTACTACTGTGACGAATGCGAGAAGATAACTCCCGTCGAATCAGGATCGGACGAGTCAATGTTATGCTGCGGCAAGAAGATGAAGAAGATGCCCAGGAAATGGTGCACCTCGGCAACGGTGGCCGAGCATGCAAGACTCGAGGATGACGACGAGCCCTGCGACATTTGATCCTGCAGATCAAATCAGAATCCAGGATAGATCCGATCCAGGATTGTAATCCACCGGTTCGCCACCCTTTACTATCAAGACAGCTCCTGTGGATCCTAGAAGCCTGATATTATTGTTCTCAACTCTCAGCATAGATCCTTCCCTGAGTCCAACGACCGGAGTGGAGTTGACCTCGTGAAATTCCCTCAGCCTCTGCTGTCTGGTCTCCCCCATATGGGTGGATCTCGGATCGGGATCGACATAATGGGGATTGATATTGAACGGAACAAGTCCCAATGCTGTGAATGACGGAGGATAGACAATGGGCATGTCGTTTGTCGTCATTATACTGGCACAGGCGACATTTGAACCGGCGGAAGTGCCGATATAGGGCATTCCTTCCGACACCCTGTCCCGGATGACATCCACGAGGCCCTTATCGTATAGCCTCTTCAGAAGCAGGAAGGTATTTCCCCCGCCGATGAATACAGCGTCGCAATCCCCTATCATCTCCCCTGGTGAATTCGATCCGTGCACGCTTTTCAGCCGATAACCCATCCTGACGAACCGCGATCCCGCAGTCCTCTCGTATCCGTCCATGTCGTTCTTCGCATAAGGAACGAACGCCACCTTCCTCTCATCCCGGCCCAGGAAATCCTCGATATTGCCCGCACAGTGATCGAGATAACCCGATCCGTGGCTCGTGGAATTGCTTATCAGCAGAAGTCTTCGCTTCTCCATTTCTTCTCCACCTCCCGTATCATAACCCTGGGTACGATCACTCCTCGTCCCAGACCGCCTCCTCCTCCCGGGATCTTCTCCCGAAAACAAACAGGGAAACCGCGATGATAACGATTACCAGTATTCCGATTATCAGCAGGATCAGGATATACATGACGGGATCAGCCGTTGTATCATCGGAAAGCTCTATATCATCGATCTCCACCTGTTTTCCCTCCAGGATGGTCACGGTGATCCTTCTATCCTTGTAACCGCTGGCGGAAATCCTCATCTCGTGCTCGCCCACGGGTCCGATCAGGGAGAACCTGCCGTTGGGATCGGTGGTCGTTTCCTCTCCGGTATCCAGCCTTATCCTTGCATTGGCTATGGGATCCCCGTTTGTATCCAGCACCCTTCCGGTTACCGATCCCAATCCCGTGACGGGGGAGAAGGTCGAGAACTGCCAATTGTAATCGATCCTGTTCCCGGCCAGGTCCTCAGCCCGGATCAAGACCGTGTACCCCGTGTTCAGCGAAAGGTTCCGAGACGGGGTGAACGTCATCGTATTTCCAGACCACGAGACAGATCCCTCGACATTCAAATTGATGTTGATAATGAATGAGCCGAGATCGATCTCCTCGCTGAATTCCACAACTATCAGGGTATCAACCTTGGCCAGGCCATCCTCCTCCGGGGTATGGTCCAGTATCGAGGGCGGAGTGACATCCACGATGAAATCGACGGTTTTCACCGCCGTGTTTCCGGATCGATCCTCGATCTCAACCTCCAGGGTGTGAGATCCTTCGGTAAGATTGTACAAAGTGTATGAAAGAACGGCCCCCAGTTCCTGGGTCCCACCCCCGTCGAGCTTCAGCCTGATATCCCTTACGGGGGATCCCGTTCCGTCTGCGGTCCAGTTCACCGTCAGATTCGCGGTGTTGTAGTATCCGCCCTGAACCGGTACAGATAATTCGATCACGGGATCGGTCATATCTACCGTTATCCTGATCCTCCGGGATATGTTCACATTTCCGGCCTCATCCTCTGCCCTTATCCTGATCGAATGCTCACCCTCGGTGAGATTGGCAAGGGTCAGGTTATTCACGGATCCGGCGGAGGTGTAGTTGATGGAGTCGAGAGAGTATGTTACCTCTGAGATGTCGGTGAACAGATCCGTTACCATCCATCTGATATTCACCGTCCCCGTATTGTTGTAGAGGTGAGACGATGGGTAAATGATTATCAATTCGGGCGGACTCACATCCACCACGAACCGAACCGAAGCCAGGCTGCTTCTACCCGATCTATCATAAGCGACCACCCTGAAGACATGCTGCCCCTCGGAGATCTCGCCGAAGTCGTAAGATGTCGAGGTCCCCGCATTTATGCTCGCCCCACCGTCGAGGCTGATCCTGACGAAGCCAAGTCCGGACCCGGAATCGGAAGCGCCCCACTCGAAGGATATATCGACTGTGGAATCGAAGATCTCGTCGTCCACGGGGCTGTATATGACAACGACCGGATTGGCAAGATCCACGAAGATCGATATGTTTGTCATGTTCGAGTTGCCCGCATAATCCCAGGCGGATACCCATATGGTGTGGCTCCCCTCGGCAAGGGATGTTATGTTGTATGAGTTGGTGACTCCCACATCGATCCACAGGGTCCCGTCAATTTTGATCTGATAGTATTCGATCCCAATCCCCTCATCCTTTCCTGACCATTTGACGAGAACCCAATTCCTGGGAATGAAATCTCCATCAGCGGGGGATACTATCGTGATATTCGGAGGCGTCGAGTCGTCCTCGGGAATAACATATTCATTTGTTCCGGATACCAGGGGGAAGTTATCGACATTCGAGTAGAGGGGGAAGACCTCGTCTCCGATCCCGTTCCCGTCGTTATCCGATCCGGTGTAGTTGTCCCAGTAATTCCCCAGCCTGGATTGATGTATCTCATCCATATATCTGTAAAGCATCTCCCGGGATGAGTTGAGGTATATTTCAGACATTGACAAATGGAGATGTTCCGTATTGCCGATGAAATCGTTGAGATAAATATAACCCAGGATGACATTCTCGACATCCAGTCCGCGGTTGTTACCGGAAATTATATTGGATTTCACCAACATTTCGCCGGAAAGAAGCGTGGATCCGGGTGTTTCCGAAATGGATTCGGTAAAATTCAAACCGCTTTCAGTGCAGTTGAATAAACCATTTTGATCTATGATTAAACGGCCGATATCTATCGTTGAGGATTCATAGGTTTTCAGCATCCTCCTTGATCTGATCCCGTCGCCGAGACAGTTCTCTATATAATTATCCGATATGATCTGATCTCCGAAAATGATGGATGAACTCTGGTAGACGGTCATTCCATCGATGAAGAACTCAATTCCTTCATCAGTCAGGATCCGGTTCCAGGATATATCCGCCCCGGAGATATTTACCATGGAGCTTCCTATGTTACTATCCCCGATATTGTTGAGATGCAGGTAGATACCCAGGGTGCCATCCCTGATGGTATTATCGGATACGGATATCATGCCGCATACGCCACTGGCATCCTGGTCAAGATCAAAGAAAGATCCTCCGAAGGACATCGAGATACCCGTAGACTGGCAGGTGATATCATTCCTCACCGCCTGGATATTACCCATCAGGAATCTGGATTTCGCATTTAGATCCCTGGCGGAATACTCAAAATCCAATGAATAGATGCCGTGATCTCCTCCCTTAAGCACATTATCATTGAGAAGAATATCTCCCATGATAAATGATGATTGATCAAAAAGACCGTGGCCGAGATAATAGAAATTCGACATATCAACAGCGGTATCGGGAGTTGTGACAATGTTTCTGCATACCTCAACATTTCCCATGGTAACGTTGGACCATCCGTATAGACCGTTTCCGATAAACCGAAGAGTGTAAAGAGAGATACCGTATGTGACGGATTCAACATCTATCTGGTTGTCATTGATCATGATACCTCCGATATCCATTGTGCTGGATGTATAGAGGGAATTGCCTATGTCTCGATACTCCTCGATGACAATACCATAGGAGTAGGAATCCACAACATTTGCAGATATATTTACTGTGCCGAAGGACGCGGTCGAATTCGTACCGAAATCGGTTCCGATTTCCCTGATGGAATTCAGAAGTATTCCCTGATCATCCGAGGAGGCTACATAGTTTTCCGATACAGAGATCCCGCCTACATCAACCACAGCGTCTTCGGCCAGATATCTGCCGATCGATCGGAATTGGTTCAAATACACTCCCATATCCACTGTCTCTATTGTATTACCGTCGATCATCAGCCCGCCTATCGAACTGAAGGATGTACCTCCGATGAACTCGCACATGTCCTCATAGAGATTTACGAATACGCCGGCATTCGAATTGCCGATCGTATTGTTGATCACCTTCAGACCACCAACGGAGCCGTTTGAACTGCCTGAAATGTAATTGGCATTGCTGCTGTACTGATCAATTTGAATCCCCCAGACCCATGCAATAATATCGTTTTCAATTATAGAAAATCCCATTACTGATGAGGTGGAATTGGTTTGCAGTGAGTAAGCCAGATTCGATATCCCGTCAAGGATGATGCCGGAATCGGATTCGATCTCGTTGCCTCTGATAACGAAAAGCCCGATATCTGCGGTTGCGTTGTTTTGAAGGTATGAACCGGCGTATTTATATTCGATCCTGATACCATAGATACCGGATATCGTATTCCGATTGATCTGAATTTCATCACATGACATAGCGGCGTTGCCGAAAAGATTGTATCCCATGTAATACGAAACGAGTTCAATCCCGTTCGATGCGAAATCGATATGATTATTGCTCACTTTCATTTTTCCGATTGTGCACTCGGATTCACCATGAAGATCAGCACCGAACCTCCTGTTGCTGATGAAGATACCTTTAGAATAAGAGGTAATTGTGTTTCCCTCGACCAAGAAATCGATCATCTCGAATGATGATCTATCATACAGGTCCGATCCAACTCCCAGATTGTACATGACCACTCCGATCCTCGATACCGTGATATTGTTGTTGAGAATGTGAATTCCGCCGACAGTTAGTGAAGATGAACCGAAAAGATTCCTCCAATCCCCAAGTCCGGATACCTCGACGCCGTCAGAGCCCGTGTTGGAGACGATCACATTATCCCTGATTATCATCGTCTCGTAATCACCGACGCTGTTGCCACCCCATATCGAACCGCTCCATGAATCCAGGAAAACCGCTGATCCGAGCTGGTTGTACATCCTGTTTCCTGATACTATCAGGTCATCGATCTCAACCTGAACATCTGTGACAGATCCCACGCCTCCACCGAATGCCACCCCCACCTGTCCCCCGTATAAGACATTATCCTTTACTTCGATCTTTCCGATATCAAGATAACCACCTGTCAGATCCGCGAAATTAATCCCGGTAGATTTCATATTCACAGCGATGACGGTTGATCCATTAAGATAGAACACGTTCTCCTCCACAAGGATGTCCTCCATCCTTAAATTGTGGGATCCCGAGTCGAAGTCCGTGTTGTAACCTATTTCCACAGCATCGCCGTTGCCATTATGGTGGAATCTGCATCCCCTGATCTCGATGTCGTATATTGCATGATCTTTTGCCACGTTGATCATATTCCCACCGATCTTTATCGAATCCCAGCAGTACCAGAATATGCAATCCTCGATCGTATAGCCAGAACCGTCACCGATCACTCCTACAAGGGCATCCGTAATGTTCATTCCAATCAGGGTTACGTTGTCCGCCATTAGGTTGAACACCATGGCTCCGGTGGTCGCGATCTCCGGCATCCCTTCTCCCTTTATGGTTATGGATCTGTCCACGTTCACCTCCTCAACATAGGTGGAATCGTCGTGTACGATGATCGTGTCTCCATCAGCAGAATCCAGGACCGCAGCGGTTATCGTCGTGTAGTTGTCACCGCCGGTTCCTCCCACGTGCAGAATGCTCCCCATCGAAACCGATCTTTCAAAATCGGACCTCAACGGAATTTCTAACACATCCCGGTCCATCTCCGTGATATCCTCGGGAAACAGGTTCGGCTCATTTTCATTGACATCAGGAACCGATAAAGATGTCAATATCATCGAGATGACAACTATCGTTGAAATACCCGTTTTCAGGATCAATTATATTCCCCCAGTGATCTCCAATATCCTTTTCGAGGGATAAATTGTTTGCTTATCCCTGATAGAATGATCCCGAAAAATCTCTATCGCCCAAGAAATAATATCAATTGCTATCCCATTCATCCACCGATGATCGCAGGCGTTGACGAGGCCGGGAGAGGTCCCGTATTGGGACCGCTTGTCATCTGCGCCCTTTCCAGCAGGGATCCCGAATGGCTGTTCGGGCTTTCGGTAAAGGACTCAAAGATAACTTCACCGGAAAGAAGATCCGAACTTCATGATATCCTGACGGAAAGATGCTCTTACTGTCTGGTATCTATACCGGCCGGTGCGATCGACGCCGCCAGGGAAAACATGACGATGAACAGACTGGAGGTCCTCGGTTTCACCTCGGCCCTGGCCAGTCTGGTCGAGAAGAGGTCAGTCAGACATCCCGATCTCCCCGACGCCGTCATTATAAAAGTGCACGATAAGGGAGGACGGATCGAAAGTGTCTATCTCGATGCGGCCGATGTCGATGCCGGGAGGTTCGGAACCAATATCCGATCGGAACTGGATCGCATGGGGATCCGGATCCCAGATATCATATCCGAGCACAAGGCGGACGCAAGGTACCCGGTTGTCTCCGCCGCATCCATTATTGCGAAGGTTTCAAGGGATCGAAGTATCGAGGAGATATCCGAATCCGTCAGCACGGACATCGGATCGGGATATCCCGCCGATCCCGTGACCAGGGCATTTCTGGAGTCCTGGGTCCGAAAAAACGGCGATCTCCCGGAATTCGCCAGAAGATCATGGGACACTTCCAGGAATATACTCCGGGATATGGGTCAGTCGAGATTGAGCGACTTCGGCTGATCTCGGGCGGATCTCTTCGAGATGTGAACCGGATATATCTCAAGGGAGATCGTCAGCGGTATCGGGGCATGTCCGAGTTCCCTCAAAGGATCGTATTTTCCGAGGATCGCATTCCTCGATTCATCCATCACCGGTACTACGGACCAGATCTCACCCTCACCGTCAAGATGACCGAGAAGGGATGCGGGATCGAAATCCAGATCCTCCTCGTCCCATATCAGAATACGTCCGTAAACACCATCATCCGGGATGTCGCCCGGACCCCCGAGATAGTCCGTATCCTCCGGCACTCCGGTATCTATCCATCTGTTGAATTCCTCTGGGGATCCGATTATGGCAACCCGGATCCCGGTGTCTATGTACATCGATCTCAGGATCTCCGCCCTGGAGGATAGATAGCTCATATCAATCGTTACCGGGAATGCACGTGGATATAGATAAAAAAAACGCTCGTGAGCATATCGTGTGTTGCTCGCAACAAATGGTGAAGATTCAGCGCATTCCGCTGAATCTTGATAATAATCGCCGTGCTATGCATGATCGGGCTGAAAAAATCGATACGGGAGGTAAATGGGATTTATCCCGGTCGGATCGAGGGGATGCCGATTATCCGCCCCTGCTCTCCTTTGCCTTAGACCTGAGACCCTTGTATCCGCATTTCCTGCACTGCCGCGCTTTGACCGCATTGCGGGCGAAGCATTTCATGCAGATCTTCTTGTTGAGCATTCTGCTCTCGACAATGGCCTTGATCTCGGGGTCCAAACTCTTTGCCATTTACAACACCGTCATCCCCGCGCAGAGCATCAAATTATTTAAATGCTTTTCTCTCCAACGGGTTGTATTGATATCAGCTCGCCGCGTTGAATACGGCGATCTCGCTGTAGAACCTGACCTGCGGCCGCGTTATGACGCCCAGAAGAATGGAGGCCCATGCCAGCTTCTTGAACTTGATCATTCTCTCTTTTTCCGACAGGTTTTCCCTCCTGCCCATGCTCCCCATCTTCTCGCCGACCTCGTTGAAATTATAACCCAGCAGGATGATCTGCCTCGCGCCGAAATGCTGGGCCACGAAGGCGGCCCTGTCGCCGTCGGAAAAACCGCCGAAGTTATCGAGCCCGCCAGCGTCCGAGGGATTCGTCTGGGTCGTACCGATGATTCTCCCGTGAAGTCTTGTGGCAAGACCTTCGAGGACGTTCATGTTGTCCCCGTGTGCGTGGAGGAAGAGGATCGATCCTCTGGAGACGCATGCCAGCTGGTCCTCTATGCAGCCGTCCATGTCAGAAACGATGATATGGGGTATGAACCCGTTGGAAAGAAGGTACGAAGATGCTCCGTCTGCCGCTATGATCACGTCGTCACCCGCCTGTCCCCCGACCCATGTACCCTTTCCCTGTTTCTCCGAGAGAAGTATGGAGAACTCGTCCTCGAGGTCGGGGCCCGCTCCGAACACGTAAACCCTCTTTCCCTCCACGATGCGCTGGACCTCCAGAAGGGTCTCCTCCCTGTCCCTGATCTTCCGGCAGCCCCTGATAATTCCGGCGAGAAAGCGTCCTGCCTCGGCATCTTTTTCCGTGTCAAGCTCCAGGTCAACGGATATCTGTTGATATATGGGACCCCAGTTATCGAAATCCATCCTGTTATCCCTCCGGGTGTTCATCTCATCCAGCCGATCTTCTTCTTGCCCTTGGACTTGTTCTTGTTGTACGTGTATACCATTCCGCTGACGATGAGAAGTATCACTCCCGCGGTAAGGTATATGAGCTCATTCTCCCAGGCGAAATTTCCGGTGTAATCCAGAATGTAGCCGATGAAATCAACCGTGACCTTGGCGATGCACCCCGTGGCAGCCATGGAAAGCAGAATCGTCCACGTGGATTTGATGAATTTTCCCGTCCTCATGTAGGTATCGAGGCTGGTCCCGAACAGGTAGAACCCGCCGGCCAGTATAAGGTAGAGCCAGATATTGTAGATGAACCGGAATATGAACTTCCCGGTCGTATCCGTATCCATGGCCCTCATGTAGGATATGAACACACCTGTCAGGACAAGAGCAAGGGAAACGAACATTCCCGCGAACAGGAAGTACCTTTTGTTCTTGAACGCGCCCCGGGTGTCGTCGAAGATACGGGCGATCTGATCCTCCAGGTTCAGGGCCTTTGACAGAAGGACAAGGGCAAGCGCTGTTATCATCAGACCGAAGGCCTGCGCTGTGAACCCGAAGAACATAAGCAGGCCGAAGAAGACAAGCGCGCCTGCTGCCGGTACGATTATCTTCTTGGCGATCTTGGGATTCTTGAACGCCGACATGACTATGTAGAAGGTCGATTCCAGGTTCTGCTGTTGTTTTATGACGACCCTTTCGATATGCTCAACCTGCACCCTCTGGGATATCAGGGGAAGTATGGTCTCGTCCTCGGCCCCGTCGGAGACCAGGACGATCGTATCGGGGGAGAACTGTTCCAGGACCGCATAGAACTGGCGCACGAGGTTGGCATCCGCCATCATGCCCACGTTCTTTTCACCGCATATTGTCGCCACCTCGACCTCGCGCCCGAGCTCCTTGTATTTCTTGTAGAGTTTGAGGCCCATGAACATGACGTTGGCATCGGAATCCTCCGGATCCTCGATACCCAGGGCTATCAAAGCCTTGAGATTGTTCTTTCGACCAATCACAGGGCTTGTAACCATCGCTTTTATACCCAGGTCGTCATCCCGATCCACACATAGAATTAACGTTTTCATTATATACAACTACATGGAAACTTGTCTATATAACCATATTTGACAGAATTTCGAAAAATGACAAAAATTTCTCATTTCCATCATATGGAGCAGAAAGGTCCGGTGGATCAAATAAATTGACAAGGGATTACCACGGGATTTCCCGGATAAATGGATTAAATACCAGAGGTCAATCCGTGATCATGTCCCCCAGAAGCATCACAGTGTACAAAGCGTACCAGCTCTCGACCCACAGGACTCTGGGCTTTTTCACCGGGGAAGAGGATTCCGTCAGCACCTTCTGCTCCCTCAAGTTCCGGGTGGAAGAGGACGATATCGCACTGGAGCGCATCCCGGTGAAGCAGGTGACGAAATCGGAGCTGATCTGCTTCAGGGAGGTTCTCGGCCAGATCAGATCCTATACCGAGAGGATCAAACAGCTGGAGGAGGAGGCCGACGAGGCGGGAATGAAGGAGGATATCGTGGAGGCGATCTGCAAGGAGGACATAGTGCTCATAGCCGAATCAAACAATTCCGTCTCCCCTTGATATGTAGTCCACCATCTGTTTTACGGCCCTTATCCTGTGGCTCATCGAATTCTTCTCCGAGGTCGTCATCTCGGCAAATGTTCTCTCCTGCCCTTCCGGAATGAAGATCGGATCGTATCCGAAACCACCGGTTCCCCGTATTTCACCGGAGATCGCACCGGCGACCTCGCCCCTGAATATAGAGATCCCCTTTCCGGGTATGAACATGCCGACGGCTGTTTTGAAAACGGCCTTCCTATCCTCGATCCCATCCATCATCCTGATGATCCCCTCGTTTCCCAGGGTTTTATGGACGTATGCTGAGTAGACCCCCGGAAATCCCCCCAGGGATTTTATGAAGAGCCCGGAATCGTCCTTGATGAACGGGTGGTCTACCCGGTGATCTTCGGCATACTGCTTCAGGCCGTAGTAGACGACCTCCTCAAGGGAATCCGACTGAATCTCGACGAAGTCCCCGGAAAGAACGTCGACATCTATCCCGAGGGGGACGAGCCACTGCTTGATCTCCCTTATCTTTCCATGGTTCGCCGTTATGATGTACACCTTCCTTCTACCGCTCATTCAATTTCCCCCTCAGAGGTATCTCCCCCTCGCCTCGATGGACCTCAGCCTTTCCCGGACCTCCCTCCAGTTTGGATTTTCCGACGAATATCCCTCCCAGAACCGATCCTCCATGGACAGGAGCCTCTCGTGTGTTGATGCGAATACCTCGAAGAAGAGTCTGAGATCCACGCCCATCTTCTCCGGCTCCTCCGTTTTTTCCGAGAGTGAACAGTCTATCAGTCCGAGATCAACATCTTCCCGGTCGTCCAGAACTATGAAATTAGAGGTGGTGAGATCTCCGTGGACTATATTCGATGAATGCATCCTTCCCACGATCCTTCCCATATTCCGTATCACCGAGATCTGAAAAGGTTCCGGCGATACATTCAGAATCGAGGCGAGGCGGGGTCCGGGCAGGTACTCCAACGTGATCGTGGAGCTCGTCTCGTTCAGGTCCAGGACGTAAGGAGTCCGGATGCCCGTCTCCCTGACGGCCTGGAGCATTCTGACCTCCCTCCTGATCCTGGAAGCGACAAGAGGCCTCTCGATCTCGTCGATGCGGTATCCCTTCCTGATCCTCTTTTTCAGCACAGAGGGCAGGCCGTGATATGAGGAATAGGAAGTTACGGCCTCCGCTCCCCTTCCGATGACATCGCCCTCGGAGGGGATCCCCCCGATCCGGGGATCGACGACACCCGGCGTGGAGATCGATCCCAGCTCGGTCATCTCCTTCCAACGGACGTCAACCATATCCGTCCTGAACTTCTGGTCGATGACGGTATCGGTGAGTTGATGCTTTTCACCCGAGCGGTGCATGATCTCGCCGAGGTATGCCATCATGGCCCCGTTGTCGACGGCGAGGGACGGGGGCGGGGCGTAGCTCTTTCCACCCCTCTCCCGGACCATTATACCGGCCATCTCCTTGAGCCTTCCGTTGCATGCGACGCCTCCCCCGAGAAGGAGCTCCTCGCTTCCTATGTGCGCCATCGCCCTTTCCGCGACCTCGCACAGCATGGAGAAGGCGGTCTCCTGGACGGATCTGCAGATGATTGGGAGATCGACACCGCGGTTGTAATGGTTGAGGGCGGCGGTCATCAGACCGGAGAACGATACGTCCATTCCCTTGACGGAGTAGGGGAGTTCGATTATCCCGGGGATCGCACCCCCGTTATCCGCCTCCCAAACTCCCGGTATAGATTCCCCCCTGGCAAGCTTCTCGATCCCCGGACCTGCGGGAAACGGGATCCCCACCTCCCTCCCCAGCTTGTCGAGCATGTTCCCGATCCCTATGTCCAGGGTTTCCCCGAGGACCCGGTACCTGCCTCTTACATATGCTATGATCTGGGTGTTTGCCCCGGAAGTATAGAGAAGAACCGGGTCCTGACATCCTAGCATCGATCCGATCTCGAGATGGGCTACGCAGTGATTTACACCGAGGATCGGGATACCGTTCTTGAGAGAGATCACCCTGGCGATGGTGGCTCCCACTCTCAGGCAGGGTCCCAGTCCGGGACCGCGGGCGAATGCCACGAGATCGAGGTCCTTTTCCGTTACGGAAGCCTCCGTGAGCGCTTTCCTGACCACGCCGGCGCCCTTCTCGACATGGTGATCCGCGGCTTCCCTGGGGTGGATCCCACCTTCCTCGGGTATGTACATGTCCCTGACGTTGGAGAGGACCTCCCCGTCCTTGACGACGCCCGCGCCGAAGGTGTGGGCGGTGGATTCGATCCCGAGGGTAATCATCGGCGGTGGATGCGGGGGGGGTTATTTAATTTGATCCCATGGATCCGGGGAGGTGTGGGATCCTGCTGAAAGATCATGATATGTGTTATTCAATTCACCATTTCTATTGAGTTATGACAGTATCATTTATCATTCCCTATATCCATACCAGACCTATGTCGAAGATAGATTGGTATAATGAATTCGTGGACCTGGATTATCAACCAGCCGATGATGATCTCATCGTACTCTTCTACTTTGAACCCCCGAAAGGCATGTCCAAGATGGAGACCGCGGGCAGGATCGCGTCGGAAAGTTCCACCGGGACATGGACAACATTGGCCAAACTCCCTCCGAGGATGAAGAAACTGCAGGCAACCGCATTCAGGATGAAGGGGAATTGGCTCTGGGTTTCCTATCCATATGATCTATGGGAGCCTGGTAATTTCGCTCAATTGAAGAGCGGTATCGCCGGCAACATCTTTGGCATGAAGGGGGTTGAGAACCTGAGGCTGGTCGATGCTGCACTTCCAAGAAGATATATCGATCATTACAAAGGTCCGATATTGGGTATGGAAGGAATCAGAAAACGGTGGAAGGTGTTCAAAAGACCTCTAACCGGCGCCGTCCCCAAGCCAAAGATCGGTTTCAGCGCAAAGGAGCATGCCGAGATCGGTTATGAAACATGGATGGGTGGTTTCGAATTTGTGAAGGATGATGAGAATCTCACATCCACGACCTTCAACAAGTTCGATAAGAGGGTGGAGTATATCGCCAAACTACGCGATAAAGCCGAGAAGAAGACCGGAGAACGAAAAGGTGCTTTTATAAATATTACCGGTGAGGTCGAGGAGATGAAACGAAGAGCCGATCTCCTCCATGAATACGGGTTTGATTACGCAATGCTCGACGTGGTCATTGTCGGTTCATCGGCCCTGATGACTATGAGCAGATACCTCGGGGATCTCGGGATAACGACTCACGCCCACCGAGCAATGCATGCCTCATTTGACAGGAATCCCAGACACGGAATATCCATGCAGTTCATTGCCAAGGAGATGAGGCTTCTGGGCTTGAACCAGCTTCATACGGGTACGAGTGTTGGCAAGCTTGTGGGAGCAAAAGATGAGGTCGAGGCTTTGGGATCCCTGCTGCGCGACAGGATCACAAAATACAGGGAACACCTGCTTCTCGAACAGGATTGGGGCAGGATCAAATCAGCGTTCCCTGTTGCATCGGGAGGGCTTCATCCGGGACTTGTACCGGATGTTCTTGACATATACGGAAATGACGTGGTTCTGCTGGTTAGCGGAGGGATACACGGCCATCCCAAGGGTACCCGGGCCGGGGCAATGGCAACGATGCAGGCTATCGAGGCATGGAATGACGGATTGACCCTTGAAGAAAAATCCAAAACGGCAAAGGAGCTTGACCAGGCTATGGAAAAATGGGGTTATCATAAACCAAAATAGATCTTCCATCCGAAGAGATCGGGATCCTTTTTCGTAACTGATGCCCCCGCGAGTTATTTCCTTACCACTTCAGCACCCTTCTCATCATGTTGATCCGCATCTTTCCTGGTATGGATCCCACCTTCCTCTGGTATGCACATGTCCCTGAAATAGGAGAGGATTTCTCGGTCCTTAACGACGCCCGGACCGAATGTGCGGGTGGTGGATCCGATCCCGGGGGTAATCATCGGCGGTGGATGCGGGGGTGTATTTTATTTGATTGCTGATCCATTGGATGGGATCTGATTGATTTTTGTGTAGATATTTTGGATATCTGGGCATTTGGAATTTACCATTTTCTTTCCGACTTGTGGCGGTATTCGGAAATTCTGATCCCTCGGAATCCGTGGTTTTAAAAAATACCCTTGGGAGTTTAAATAAAATACTGTTTTTTCAATGAGTGT
>JBLIRG010000024.1:0-41280 GCA_049472195.1 Thermoplasmatota archaeon | reverse complement strand
TCTGTGGATAGACGAGGGATGCGCGGATTATGCGGCGTATCTCGTTTATGATTTCGCATCGGCACTCTCCAGCCACATTTACCAGTATCTAAACAACCCTTATGTGACCCTGCCCGTGGACGATTACACCTTCTACACAAACAACAACGGGAACGATCCTCCCACGATATATTACGGCGTCAGCTTCACCTACCAGTTGTACATGGCATCTCATTACGGGGGGAAGAATTGGACAAGGGCGCTTGTCCAGAGGACATCCAGGGGTACGAGCGGTGTGAATTCCGCGTTATCCAACCTCGGATCCACCGATTCCTTCACCGATACGTTCAAAAATTGGATGGTCGCAACCAGAATAAACGACGATTACGCCGGTGACGGGGAGGAATACAGCTACCCGTTCAAATCATATCCATACGGGAGTTTTCAAACGAAGCTGTCAGGCTCCCATGCGGGAATACCCGTGGAATCCACGAAGCCTCTGAGATCATGGGCGACCAAAACCTACAGATTCGTACAGTCTCCGGACGGCTCCGAGACTTACAGGCTCAAGCTCTCCGTCAGCTCGGGAACCGCGATGGTCGCTTTCTATGCCGAGAGATCCGGCAGCAGGGATGTCCTCTTCATTCCATTCACCGGAACCCAGGCGGTTTACGATATAACCGGATGGGGATCCACATATCAAGCCTTCCAGCTGATCACGGCAAGCAGTGCCGTTTCCGATCTGAAGATCGACCTGGACATTCTTGATCTCGTCCCGCCAGTGACCACGGCAGGGGTATCTCCGATGGTCCCTGACGGGCTCGATGGATGGTATAAAACCCAGCCAAAGGTCACCTTGAAAACGGAAAGCGGCGCCGACACCTATTATCAGGTAGACCACGGCGAGGAGAAGCATTACAACGCTCCGTTCTATATCCTGAACGGGATCCACAACCTCTCCTTTTACTCCGTGGATCCCCGGGACAATGTCGAGGAAAGACACTTCATCGATTTCAAGGTCGACACGGCGGTCCCGTCCTCGGATATCGTCATAGAACCCGAGCGTCCCGAGGGGGATTGGTATCAATCCCCTCCCACCATTTCACTCTCCACCGATCATCCGAGTTCATATGTGATCTATCGATGGGGGTCCGGTGAATATCAGAGATATTCGGATCCCCTGACAGCTCCCGAGGGAGAGAGCAGCCTGATGTGGAAGGCCGTTGATCAAGCCGGGAACGAGGAATCCGTCAATACAAGGTCATTCATGGTGGATACGGAATCACCGATCGTAGCATCGTCTGTTTATCCTGTGGAGCCAGATGGGCCCGGCGGCTGGTATCATACAACTCCCGTGATCACATTGCAGGCAGAGGATTCCTCCTCGATATATTACCGGATGGACAACGGAGAATATATGCCGTACCTCGAGTCCCTGGAGGTTCCCGACGGAACTCATATAATTAGGGCGATGGCAATTGACCAGGCGAGCAATCAGGGTCCCGAGATCGTCCTGGAGTTCAACGTCGATACGACGGTCCCGACGATCTGGGGTTTCTTCGAGGGCCTGGATTATTCCCATGAGAACTCAAGCCAATGGCTTCAGATAGCACCTTCCCTGACGATCACCTCCTCCGAACTCGATATGAGGATAAACTACACGATAAACGATGGGGAACCGATAGAATACACCGAAGAGTTCAGGATATCTGAGGGATACAACGAGATCAGGGTCTACGGGGAGGACCGGGGAGGAAACGTAGCGGAACCCCTTCTCTACGTTGTCAAGGTGGACTCGAAAACCCCCAAAGCGGATCATTTCATTGACGACGAACCGGTGGACGGCTGGTATCGCAACCAGGGATCGAAACTTGAGCTCACATTGAAGGAGGAGGACGAGGGAGCGTCACCGGCATTTGTCTACTACAAGTGGAACGGTGCATCTCCCAAAGTCTACAAGGAACCGCTTTCGATACCCGAAGGATCGACCTCCTTCGTCTACTGGGCCGAGGATGAGGCAGGGAACTCCATGGAGAAGAGGTCGTTGGAGATAAAGAAGGACTCCGTACTCCCTGCGATATTCGTATCGCTGCAGGGTGTGAAGGACAAACATATTCTCCAGGGCGAGAATTTGACCGTGGACCTTTCGGGATCGGCAGATGACAGCGGGATCGCCTTTTACAGCATAGATTACGGGGACGGATCATCGGTATCCTGGAGGGTTACCGGAACATTCACAACGAGATATGACCGGCCCGGGACCTACAATATAACGGCATATGTGAAGGATTCCGCGGGGAACGTGGTGAACAGGACCATAATGGTCACCGTGGATCCGGTGAGCGTCGAGGAAGAGGGAAACGGAGGCAGCGGATCCAGCACCGGTCTTTTCCTGACCATAGGTGCGGTCGTTCTCGTGGTCGTAATGATCCTGATCATGGTTGAAATAATCGTGATCATGAGAAAAAGGAGTTCACATCATCACGCGGCAGCGGTCCAAAACCCCCCCCATGCACGTCCGCCGGTTCATGGCGGAACGCTGCAGGGGAAAAATCAAGGCAGCGTGAATCATCCGGGCGTACACGGGCAAAACACGACCCCGCGCAGCATGAAAACCGCCAATCCCCCCCCGCCTCCTCAAAGGCCCGTATAACGCCGCATTTATAAACAGAAAAGATCCCATTTCAATTGCAAAGAGGATCCCTGTTCCTGGATCTCGATTATTGAACAAATCCCGCGGATTCAGAAGACTGATTTTGGCTGGCCTGGTACTCCATTTCTATTCTATATAATGGCTCCAACAAAATTTTATATAACACAAAGCTAATCCAACTATTACTTCCGATAGAGGTTTCGTGGGAGTTCTCACGTTGTTAAAAAGGTGGTATCAATGATATCGAGGGCACTTGTTATGTTCTTAGCGACATTACTGTTTTTTTCGGGTTTCCTTGCTTTTGCGAATCCCGGATCGGCCGACGATCTTGCGGATTCGGAAACTGCAGTCGAGGACGAATCGGCTCTGATGAATCAGGCCGAGTCTTTCAGGTACGGCTTCTTCACCGAGAATGCGGGGCAGTGGGATTCCGAAGTCGATTATGTGGGGCTTACATCATATGGGGCGATCGGTCTCTCCGGGAACGGCATTTACATGAACTTCATCTCTGAGATCCACGGCGATCCCGAGATGGATGAGATGGAGGAACCCATCGATGAGAACACGATCCAGAATGTACCGTTGACATATTCTGGCAATATAGTGAAGATCTCATTCGTGGATTCCAATATCCTCGTACCGTCCGGCCGTGAAGAGATGAGGGGCAAGTACAACTATCTCATTGGCGAGGAGTCAAACTGGGTCACCGGTGTCCGTAACTATGAATCCGTTATCATAGAGGACGTATGGGACGGCATCGATGTGAAATACTATTTCTCGGACGAGGGCGTGAAATACGATTTCATCATCGGCGAGAACGCGGACCCTTCAGACATCGTGATGAAGGTGGAGGGGCAGGAATCGATCTCGGTGATCGACGGACAGCTCAATATCAAGGTCAGGGACGGGGTGGCGATCTCCGATACCAATCTCGACATATTCTATGCCGACAATTCCAAGGAGAAGATCTACGGATCGATAAAACTCACGGGCGAGAACACTTACACATTCGATCTTGCCCCATACGATTCCTCCAGGTCCGTGGTGATCGATCCTCTGTATTATTCATCCTACCTGGGCGGGTACGGATATGATTACGGATACGGGATCTCGGCCACTTCCGACAATGAGGCGGTGGCATCCGGTTACACGAGTTATTCATCATCCGGGGAATTCCCGACGACAACCGGCGCATATCAGAGTTCGAGGGCCGGTACATCTTATGATGCTTATGTGACAAAATTCAATTACGCTGGCAACGAACTGATCTATTCCACCTTCCTCGGAGGCGGCGGCAGCGAGTACAGCTATGCCGATAACGAGGTGGATTCAAGCGGCAACGTTTACATCGCCGGTTACACCTATTATTATTCCAGCGATATGTATCCGACCACCTCGGGAGCTTACCAGAGGTCATTCACATACAGCAACTATCCCGAGATCTTCGTCACGAAGCTCAACTCCGCGGGATCCTCGCTGATCTATTCAACCTACATCGGAGGCGCCTATTACGATTACGTAAGGGATCTGGCCATTGACAGTTCGGGAAGCGCATACATCACCGGATATACCAGCTATCATTCAACCTACTCGTCGATTTACGGGGATTATCCTACCACATCCGGCGCATATCAAACAACCAGGACCAGCACGAGCTACACGGTGTTCGTTACCAAGTTCAACACGGCCGGCTCGGGCCTCTCGTATTCCACTTTCATAGGAGGTTATTCCTCTGATTACGGCTACGAGATAGCCGTGGACACAAGCGGGAATGCGTTTATCACGGGTTATACTTACTATTCTACTTCGGGGATCTGGCCTACCACCTCGGGGGCTTATCAGACTTCCTTCACATATTCGAACTACCCCGAGGTTTTCGTGACCAAGTTCAATGCTGCCGGCTCCTCGTTGACATACTCGACCCTGCTTGGCGGTGCCTATTACGATTACGGATACGGGATAGACGTGGATTCCAACGGTCATGCGATTGTTACAGGATATTCGGGATACAGCTCCACCTACAATCCCACATACGGGGAGTTCCCGACCACATCCGGAGCCTATCAGACCACGAGATCCGGGGGCTACGAGGTGTTCGTTACCAAATTCAACTACGGCGGGACCGCCCTGGACTATTCGACCTTTGTGGGAGGGTCCGGATCGGACTATGCGAGGTATCACGCCATCGAAATTGGATCGAATGATAATGCCTATGTCATCGGAACTACATATTCGAGCGACTTCCCGACCGTAAACGCCTACGACAGCAGTTATTCATCGACGGACGGATTCCTGTTCAACCTCACCAGCAACGGATCGACCCTAAGCTATTCTACCTATATCGGGGGAACAGGTACGGATAATGTGTATGCGGTGGGACTTGACAAGTATGATATAGCTTATCTGAATGGTTATACCTATTCCTCGGATTTCCCGACCACAACGGGTGCTTATGACACATCCTATGATTCGGGAGCGGACTGCTTCGTGTTCAAATACGGAACGACCCGCGCCGATGACAAGAAACCCGTTATAACCGCCGACAGATCGGATACTGCCGCCTACACCGGCCAGGACTTCGATTTCGAGGTCGCGGTCACCGACGAGATGGGTCTTACCGGTGTTTTCGTGGAATACTGGTTCGGGACCGGATCGCATACCAACGAATCGATAACCCTTATCGAACCATATACCCATACGATAACGATCCCGAATTCGATAGACACCTTCTACTACTTCTTCAGCGCAACGGATTACCACGGCAACTGGGCCAGCACATCCCAAAAGAGCATGACGCCAATAGATTCGACCGGCCCGTCATTCTCTGTGATCACCGCTTCTCCGAATCCGCCCACCACCGGAGGAACATGTACTTTCACGTGCGACGTATGGGATAACGTGGCATACGTTGCCAGTTCGGTGGTTCTCCATTACGGCGGAGATAACAGTGCGTGGAGCTCTGCGGGAATGACCAATACCGCCGGTGATACGTTCAGCGCGACAGTCAGCGTCAGTGTCAACTGGGCCAGGGTATATCTGTATTTCACTGCATCGGACACATCTTCCAATGTTGGAACTTCGGGGGTTTATTATGTAAATGTGAACGACAACATCAACCCGACGTTCGTGAGCGACAACACCCCGACTTCTGCAACGACCGGGGACGCCTTCACCTTCTCCATTACCATGAACGACAACGTAGGAATAGGCACGGCAAAGGTAACGTACTGGTACGGTCTGGGCTCGACTACCGATTTAACATTGGCAATTTCAGGTGCCGGTGCAGGCTCGGATCAGACCGGGACCGCAACGATTACGATACCGTCCACTTCGACGACCACCCTCTATTATTACTACGACTTCGCCGACACCGACGGAAACCCGTGGCTGTTCGGGCCCAGCAGCACCGTCTCTGTACCGGTGAATGACAACGATGCGCCGACGGTAACCTCGGTGAGAACGGACAGTGCAACAACAGGGGATTCCTATTATTTCTCGATCGGGATCGACGATAATATCGACGGCACGGCTGTGGACGAGGCCCATGTCCTATGGACCTATGCCGACGATTGGGATAACGCAGATAACGTATCATTGACATATGATTCGGTGGGTCTGGTATGGAACAGCGCCGTGTTCACTGTAAATCTTTACAGCCTCGATCCGATCAACTACAATATCACTGCCAAGGATGCCGCCGGCAACTGGATGACCTCCACGGGATACACTACCATTGTGGAGGATAACGATCCTCCCGAGATCGAAGCGGACAATACTCCGACAACCGCGACAACGGGAGATCAGTTTGAATTCAACGTATCCGTTTCCGACAACATTGGCGTGGATTACGTTCTGCTCAATTACGAGTATCAGAACGGCGGCACTGTCCATTCCATGATGTATATGAATTACGAAGGAAACGGGTATTATTCCCTCGTCCAGGATGCCGAGCACACGATGGAATCCATCGAGTACAATTTCGAGATATACGATACATCCGGTAATTCGTTCACGATGGACAACGACACCATAACGATGCAGGATAACGACGATCCCGAATTCTACAGCGACATGAGCGCGGAGACCGCAAATGCCGGCGATGAATACCTATTCAAGATATTCGCCATCGACAACATCGGGATCGACGATGACACCGTCAAGGTAGTCTACTGGTTCGATTACGACGGGACGGAGCAGGAAGCCGTTATGACCTATGTTTCCGGTGAAATTTATCGGTTCTTCTACCACAGCATCATGCTTCAGTCGAAGGCCGGCATACTCTACTATAAGTTCCAGTGCCAGGACGTCAACGGACGTCCCTTCGAGACCTCGGAGAAGATGGTTGACATTCTGGACAGCGTCTCGCCGGTGATCTCGGATCCGGTATACGACGCCGTAGCGACGACCGGCGACGATTACGTGATCAGCGTCGAGGTCACCGATGACGTGGAGTTGAAATGGGTCAGGTTGTATTATTTCATCGGAGAGGAACCCGCCGAGGTCCCGTATATCGAGGGATCAACGAGAGGCGACTATGAGTTCTCCATCGCCATCCCGGATGAGATGACGATGCTGACCTTCTGGGTGGAAGCCTCCGACATGCAGGGCAACATGGCCTCCACTGCACCCGTAACCGTCTACACGGTTGATGACGACGCTCCCGTGTTCGTGGGAGATGACATGTCCTCCACCGAGGCATCGACCGGCGACTATTTCGTGTTCGCCGTAAACGCCGCCGATAACATCGGGATCATGGAGACGGCAGTCCATTACATGCTCCCGGACGGAACCAATACAACCGAGGCAATGACCCATAACGGTGAATATTACATGTTGAACATCACGCTTTCCAACAACTACATGGGGCCGATGTTCTACCAGTTCACCGTCAAGGACCACTCCATGAATTCCATAATGTCGGATATGGTCGAGATCGACGTCGTCGACGACGAGCTGCCGGTAGCCGATATCAGGATGCTGGAGGAAGCCTATCAGCACGATACGGTAACCTTCGACGGAGAAAGATCATCGGATAATGTTGGCCTGGACAACTGGACATGGGCAATTGCAGGAATGGTGCTATACGGACCTGTGGTATCCTATCTCTTCGATGATGTCGGGGATTATCCGATAGTATTGACAGTAACCGATCTTTCGGGACAGAGCGTCTTTATCGAGAGGTCCCTGAGGATCAGGGATGCGGACAATCCGGTTGCCATGGCAGATGTCCCGTCAGAACTCGGAAATCACGAGGTGCTCATCGGCAACGCATCCGCTTCCTACGACAATGTGGGAATTGCCGCATACGGCTGGATACTGATCCTTCCGGACAACACGAAGGTCATACAGACAGGACATCTGTTCGAGTATGATCTGGCCGGACTGCTGGGAAATCTTACCCTGACCTTGACCGTCATGGATGACGAAGGCAATTCAGATAAAGCGATATTCTATGTCAACGTGATCGACACGATACCTCCTGTGGTAATCGCGCCGGATGACATCGAGATCTACGTGGGAACGCTCATGCGGTTCACCGATGAGCTGTCCTCGGACAACGTTGGAATAATCGGATGGGAGTGGATAATCTCATGGACCGGCGGAACATTGAACTACACAGGGAAGTCCTTCGCCCATTACTTCGATATGATCGGCATATACAACATTACCCTGAACATCATGGACAGTTACGACAACACCGGTTCGGACAGTTTCTTAGTTACAGTGAGCGAGGTGCCGGACGATCTCGATTCCGACGGGGACGGAATGCCAGATGTCTACGAGGATGAGGTCGGACTGAACAAGAACGAACCCGATGCCGACAGGGATACTGACGGTGACAAGATCATAAACAAGGTGGAATACCAGATTGGAACCAATCCGCTGGACATAGATACTGACGGTGACGGCATGCCCGACGATTACGAGTATAAATATGCCTATGATCCGGATAAGACAAACATCGTTGTGAGGAACGGTCGTTCCGCACCTCAATGGATGTGGGATTTCGAAGCGGATATTGATACGGATGGTGACGGTGACACAAACATCGAGGAATACAAAGAGGGGAACAAGAGGAATCCGACCGTTGAAGACAGCGAGGAGAGCGACACCGACTATTCCCTGCTCTATATCATACTTGCGGTGGTCATCATCCTGATCATTCTGATAATCATGGTGATCATGATAAAAGCATCGACAAGTGTGAGACCGGTGAAGGACGAGTTCCCCGAGGGCGAGTACCCTCATCTCTACAAAAAAGAGGAGAAGGTGGCGGAACCTCTCAATCCGAACCAGTAAACGAAACCTTGAGAAAACCCGGGTGGCCGCCGAAGCGGGCACCCATTTTTTTTTATTCAAACAGCTTATATGGTAGTGATATCGGAGGTGTGGAGATCACTGCCTTAATACTCCTGTCCGGTGCAGTGCCGCCGGAGGATCTGTCCTCGTTCGATCCCATCATCTGCGCGGATTCCGGATATCGATCCCTCGATGGCACCGGGGTCATTCCCACCATATTGATAGGAGACATGGATTCGGTTGGAAGGAGATATCTCGAACATGCCGTCAAAGCCGGAGTTGCCATCATCCCGCACGATCGGGACAAGGACTGGACCGACGGTGAGCTGGCAGTGTCCAGGTCGCTTGAGATGAACGTTTCCGAGATAGTCATATGCGGAGGCCTCGACGGGAGGCTGGACCACATACTCTCCTCGTTTCATCTTCTCAACCTGATACCGCCGCCTGTGAAGGGAGAGCTGAGGATGGGATCGAGCCGTGTTATACTCCTGAGGGAAGGCGAATCAATATGCCTCGACGGAGGGAGCGAGATAATATCCGTGCTCCCGTCATCGGATAGCTGTGTGGTCACCGAGAGGGGATTCAAGTGGAACCTGGCCAGACACCGTATAGAAAAGGGTTCCACCCGGGGGATACACAACGAGATCGTCGGGAAAGAGGCATTCATCGGGATCGATGAAGGCTGCGCCTATATCGTGATATCTACGGAGTAACGGCCGGTTCACATGTTTGATCCGTCCATTCCGATCTCAATCCCCTGACAGGAGGTCAACCAGATATTCCACTATCCTGTCGTTGAGAAAAGCACCCTTCCCGGGATCCGCATTTTCCGGATCCCCCATCAGTCCTGTCGGAAAATACGATTCCGGATCCGGCAGTATCCGATGGGGCGGGAATCTGGGAAAGCTTCCCTCGGGAGGTTTCCCGACAAGTTCGGGATATATGTCCATCATCCTGCTGGTTTCAATATCCCCTGCATGGCCGTCCGCCGGGGGGAACCTCGGATCTTTCCTGATCAGTTCGGCGGCGATCTCGTAATCGGTGAGATAGTAGATAATAACCTCCTCGTGATTCTCCACCACCTCCCTGGCAGCATCCCTCATTACGGCCATGTGCGTCGATCCGGCGTGCCCCGTTAGGATCAGGATCTTCCTGGCTCCTGATGAAACAACGCCCTCCAGCACATCTTTGGTCATGGATCTCAGCGTCCCGGCGGATATTACTATCGATCCGGGAAAATTGCGGGTGGACGACGAATGTCCGTAATGGAAGGGGGGTAAAACCATGCCGTCCGTTCTGGCAGCAACCTGGAGCGCAACATGATATGCCTGGAACAGATCGGTTCCAACGGGAAGATGCGGGCCGTGTTCCTCTACACAGCCGCATGGCAGTATCACCGGGGCCCCTCTATCCAGGGAATCCCGTATCGTCATCCAGTCGTTCTCCTCCCAGAGGACTCTCATATGGATCACATCTATCAATCAAGCTGGAAAACAGCCCCGCATCCCGGACATTTATCGGTCCCGTCGGGGACCTCCGCATGACATCTGGGGCATTCGTAAACCTCTCCCTCGAATGATGCACCGCAGAACGTACAGCTGTCCGCATCTGCCGCTATGCTCTCTCCGCAGTTCGTGCAGAGGACCGTTTCATCTTCCTCCCCGCCCTCCTCGGAACCGCCTTCATCCGGTTCCTCGGCTTTTTCCTCCTCCTTCGATTCCTCTTTCGAGGTTTCTTCTTTTGTCTCCTCCTCCTTCCCGGTTATATCCTTGATCACGGAAGAAACGAGATCATAGTCTATATCGGCCCCCTCGATATTCACCCGCGACTCGAGCTTCTGGACAACTCCTTTCAGGGCTCTCAGATCCGTATCAACCGCATCAGCTATGCGCCTGCCCGCCCCGTCGGGAAGGATGATCCCTGCCCGGGATGCCATTTTGTTGACTATGGCCTCCTTCGTCTCGGGACTTGGCGAGGATATGTCCACCACGAGCCCCCCCTCGAACCTGGACTTCAACCGGTCGGACAGCTTCGGTATGTCCTTCGGAGGTCTGTCGGAGGTGAGGACGATCTGCTTGCCGCTGCTGTGCAGATCGTTGAACGTGTTGAAGAACTCCTCCTGCGTCTGGTCCTTGCCCGATATGTACTCTATGTCATCCATCAGCAGAACGTCCGCATTTCTGTAATGGTACCTGAAACCATCTACGTTATCATCCGATATGGCCTTTACAAGGTCATTTGTGAACTTCTCGGTGGTCAGGTAGATCAGATTCATATCCGGATTCGACGACTTCAACCTGTTTCCAATCGAACTCATCAGATGAGTTTTACCCATACCGGGCCCGGAGAATATGAAGAGGGGATTGTATGCCTTGGCCGGGTTTTCAACCACAGATTCGGCGGCTTTCGAGGCGAATTTATTCGATTCGCCGATAATGTAATTGTCGAAGGTGAGATCATCCGGAATATCCATGTCCTTTATGTTGTCTACTATTGCCTGCTCTTCTGTTGCCTCGGCGGATGAGGCGGCTTTGTCTTTGTTGAGGGAGAATCCGGTTGACTCCATGTATTTCTTGAGCATGCTGACCTCCTTCTCGAAATTCCTAAACTCAAGCTCGACTATGGAGATGTCCTCCTCAAGGACGGGGTAGAGCTTCTCGGCCCCCGTGAAGCCGTTTTTCATGTAATCATCTATCTTGTTCTTGAAATCGAGCCTTCTGCTCTCATCCTCGTTGATCCTGGCTGTTAGCTCGTTGAGTTCCGATTCTATCTCCTCGACCAGGGCCGGGTCGTTCAGCTTGAATTCAATATCCTCGGCATCGGACCGGAAGAACTTTGTGTTCAACCCGTCGAACGTATTCTGAAAGCCCTCGAGTCTTCCTATCCTGCCCTTGAGATCATCGAAAAGATCGGAGAGTTTGTCTATGGATCCCTTGATCTTAGAATCGACGGAGTCGGTGATGTATCCAAGGTCATTCCACTCGGCGATCTTGTTCCTGATATCCTCCCTGATCCTGGCATTGTCGGAAACCCTGCTCTTAAGCTCATCGAAATGTGTAAGGGCGCCTCCGTAGTCTCCGAGATCCCTCAAATGGCGTTTCAGCTCATCCATTCCCTTGGCCAGAAGGCCCGTTTCCAGAGTATCCCACCCGGAGATCTCCTGCTCGCATTCGATGATCTTGTTCACCCTTCCCTCGAACTCATCGATCCTATCCTTCAGGTCCGCGGGTTTTGTATTGAACAAATCCGTGATCCCATCAAGATTCCACCCCTCGCCCTCCAGATCCTTGAACCTTGCCTTCAGAGCGTTCCTGACCTTGCGGTCATCGTCAACGTTTTCCTTCAGCGCAGCGAGAAGGGATGTACCGCTCTCGAGCTGATATGGATCCTGAAGCTTCGCCCGAACCTCCTGGGCATCGAGGGGGAAATATGAGATATCGATCTTGTCCAGTTCGGATAGTTTTCCCCTGGCCTCCGATATCTTCTCCTTGAGCTCATCATATATTGCCGTGAAGGCCGGGAGATCCTCTTCAATGACCTCTTTCAGCTTATCGACGGCGAATCCCTCCTCGATCCATCCGTTCATATCTGACCTTATCCTTTCACGTTCCGACTCTCTATGTTTGATCGTATCCTCGAGCTTCTTGATCCCACTTTTTATATCATCCAAAAGTGCCGGATCGGTCAGCTTCCCCTCGATTTCCTGATATTCTGACTCCAGCCATCGTTTGTCCATGGAATCGATCTCGGATTTGAGGTTCTGAAGCTCCTCCACCTTCTTGAGGAAATCGTTGAATCCGTCCCTGAACCGGCCGATCATTTCGTTTTCCAGATCGTCGACCGAGGATGTTATGAAACCCTCTTCTCCATATTTTTTCAGCTCGTTCGTTATGGCGGTTCTTTCCTCGTTGAAGTTTGTGATCTTATCCTGAATTTCCAGCAGTGCACTCTCGTACTCATCCAATTTGAAGGGATCCTTTGACCCATCCTTCAACCTGTCGATATCATCCGGAATGTCCCTCCGGTCCATACCTTCCAGCTCGGTCCTGATATCGAGTATTCTTGAGGAGTTGTTCTTGAAGACAAGGAATTCGTTCAGAATCGCATGATACCTGCGGTTCATCCCATCCTCTATCACCTTGTACGTGAATCCTTTTTGGGCGATCTCCTTCGCATCCGACAGTATCTTCGCCTTCCCCTCCTTTTCCTCCTTGATGGTCTCCCTCAATTTCTTGATCAGGTTTCGAATCGATGGTATCTCAGCGGGATCGTTTACGAGGAACTCGATCTCCCTGACCTCGCTCTCGAATCCGGCCGCATCTTCCGCCTCGGACAATTCCTTCAATTCACCACCCAGATCCTTGAGTACCTGGATCTGGTCCATGAATGTGGTCAGGGAATTCCATGCGGATTCCACATTTCCCTTCAGGGCCTCCTCGAGTTCCAGTGTGTTGTATCCTTCACTGTTCCACAGGTCAACCCATTTCTTCATCTCTTCCCTCTTCTCGTTGATGACGGAGAGCTGTCCCTCCATTTCCTTGACGATCTTCTCGATCGACTCGATCTCCTCGGGTCTCTTCGTGGATTCGAACAGCTGGGCTTTAAGGCCCTGGATTTCCCTGTCCGTAAGTTTTGAAGCCCATTCCCTGAGCTCGGTGATCCTCTTGAGGTTTGATAGAACATTGTCATACCATGATTCGACCTGAAGGAAGTCACCTTCCATGATCGCGGGGTAGCTCGGGATCACATATCCCTCGGAGAGCCACTTGTCAACCGCCTCCTTGATCTCGTTCAGCTTCTCCTCCCTTCTCCTCATCTCCTCCTCTTTCTTCTGCCTGTCGAGGAGTTCCTCCTCGTATCTCTTGAAGAATTTTTCCATATCCGTCGTTTCCTTCTGAAGCTGGCTGTCCTTGTAAAATGCGATCAGGGGGGCAACCTCGACTTTCGTGTGAAGTTCCACCGTGTTCTCGTCCCTCATCATCGATTTGAAGAGCGGATAAATCCCCTTATCTCCCTTGTTCGAGTTTCCGGAGATTATGATGTCGCACAGTTTCGCCTCGCCATCTTTGAATACAAGCTGTCCGAGAACCTCTTCTTCCGCTCCGTCCGCATTCTGAATGGATCCCAGGACATGCAGGTATCCGTTTATCTTGCGCTCCTCGATGTCTTTAATCATTCCGCGGATTGCTTCTTCCCCGCCGTTTTTCGTGGTTTCGACCGTTCCGTTCGGAAGTATCATCAGATATCCCCCTTTTGCCGCGCCGTTTATGAACAGTGGTCAGGACCTACTCTAGTACCAAGGGTCTTTCTGGCGCATGACGTCAATGAATCTAAAATTAAATTAGTTAAACTTAATCGTCCAATTACGATTTTGCGCAAACGATTAAAGGGCTATCCCCTGTACATTTCTATCCTGCCCCATGCGGGTTGAATATTGAAGAATCCGCACCTGATCCTGTCCCCCAACCTGTGCAGCACGATCTCCCCCTCGGATATCTGATCTGACGTGAGTTCACCGGCGTGGTCCTTCATATACTCCGGGTTGTCATCCAGATTCAGAACGATCCTGCTTTCCGAATCATCGACTGCCAGATGATGCTTGTCCATGCTTGAGATCGGTATCCTGCCCTCTGTTGCATTATCTTCAAGGGTCACATAACATGAAGCCATTGAAATCGAGCTGATCCGGCAGGGGTGGACCGCCGTTCTTATCCCATGATCCATCTCCGATCGTATGCATAATGCGACATCCCCCATCTGCCTCTCCCATTCCTCGGCCATCTGCGCCATCTCATTGATCCCGTCGATGAGGATATCGAGCCCGGAAATGTCCTCCTCATTCCATTCCCTCCCGGAGATCGCATTTTTGACCGCCCTGTGGACGATCAGATCGGGATACCTTCTGATGGGGGAGGTGAAATGGCAGTAACAGACCGATCCCAGACCGAAATGTCCGAGGTTTTGCGATGAATAGAACGCCCGGGGCATGGTTCGAAGCATCCTGACCTTTATGATGTCTGAAGAGGTGCGATCATCCATTGCGTCTATCCCCCTCAATGCATCGTTGAACGCCTCAAGGGCGGATGCCATTCTTTTTGGATCCGCGGGTTCCATATTTTCCTCCTGTACCTCGCTGTCCCCCGCCATCTCAACAACCGGCGGATCCGATACCCCGCCCAGTGATATCCGGCTTCCGGAAAGCAGGGCGGACAGCAGCACCCCCCCTCCCTCGTCCTTGTCCGGTTCCTCATCGCCCTCGATCCAACCGGTGTCGATGTAAAAACCCAGCTGCATCGCCCTGCAGGCATCGTTGAATTTCTCTATGGAGGATCGATCCGGAAGGGGATGTACCCGGTATACCGCAGGGATTTCTCTTTCCCTGAGAAATTCTGCCGCACATTCGTTCGTGATCACCATGAGCTGTTCGATCAGTCTTGTCGCCTTTGTGGGCCTCTTGATCTCTATGCTGATCTCGTTATCTCCGGTGTAGCGGATCCTCCTCTCGGGAGTTTCGATATTCAATCTCCGATATATTCTCTCCAGCGATTTTGCGACATTCCAGAGGCTTGAGAACGGCTCCTTCCCTTCCTCGATCCAGCCGTCGACCGCTTCATACGTTAGATTCCGATCGACCCTTATTACGGATTGAACGTGCTCCCAATCGATGATTTCCATGTTCGGGTCGAACCTTATTCTTGTCGAAAGAGCCAACCTTTTAACGCCTTCCCTCAGCGAGCAGAGGTTCTCGGACAGCTCACCGGGCAGCATGGGGATAACTCCCGTGGGCAGATAAACGGACGTCCCTCTGAACCTGGCCTCGGTATCTATCTGATCGTGCGGCTTCACGTAATGCGACACATCCGCTATATGCACCCAGATTACCGTTTCCCCGTCGCAGGATTCCAAGGAAACCGCATCGTCAAAGTCCTTCGCATCAGACGGATCGATCGTGTAGGTCTCGAGATCGGAAAGGTCGATCCTGCCCTCCTCGTCCTCAGATCTCACGCCATCGGGGAGGGATCTGGAGGATCTTATCACGTGTGAAGGGAATTTCCCCCGGAACTTCGACGAGCCGGACGCCATATGGAACCTGGCGATCAGATAGGATGCCTCCCTCCAAGAAATTCTCTCGAGTTTCAGCAGAATAAGTATTATATTCGACGGTAGATCCCTCTTTCTTGATCCCGCCAGATCCATGGTGAAGAGATCCAGATAATCCTCGAGTTTGAAATCTCCGTAACACACGGCGGGCGTTCCTCCCAGGCCGAAGTCCGGAATATCGTCGGGTACATCGTTTTTCCCGATCTCCTTGAATGAAGGCCACCGCGCGTTTTCCATGTAGAAGAGGCACCAGCGAAGTATGATATCCATATCGAGCGCCGTCTTTTCCGGCAGTATGATGTCCTTTATGTTCTCAGCCCTCCTTCTTGGCCTCTTCCTCGATCCCCTCTCGTCATCCTCATCATCAACCCACTCGATGAACTGTGATTTGAGCTCTTTCAATCGATTGATATGGTCCTCTATTGACCTCACGGCGGATCTGGAATATGGAGAATACACCGCTCCTTTCCCGGTCCGCAGTCTCTCGAAAAATGGTTCGCCTTGAGGATGCGAGGCCGACAGGATCTTTGATACTGCGCTGATCTGGTTGGGATCGAGGGAGTATCCCGCGAAATGGGCCAGACCGATCTCCTCGGCGGTCAATGCGATCCCGTCGCAATAATCCGGGATATCGGTTCCCAGATCCTTTTTCTCCCGGTGGGATCCGTCGGGAAGGGCGGCCGATCCCCACAGGTCCTCGACCCCTGTCTCGTTGATTATCTGCTGGGGATCCTTGTCGAGCGAATTTCTGGATCTTTCGGATGATATCACGCCGTTTAGGAACTTTACCATTCCCTTTTCGTCTCCCTTTCCGCCGCCGTATGTCCTCCCCGTCCCCTCTTTGATCAGTCTTTTTCCGAGTGTCATCCTTCCCTTCAGGGTGAAAACGATGTAGGAGTTTTCCTTTCTGGACCTGACCCTGTCAAGGATAATCCCGTAGTTCAAAGGAGGTTGAAGCCCTCCCGCTCCGGGTTTCAGCCTGACCGCTTCCCTGATATCCATGGATTTCACCGGTTGACCGAAAACCGTAACGGAAAGGTCGATATTATCCCTTCGGACAGCTCCCGGCAGATCGTTTGGAGGATCCTCCGGAAACGCTTCTGCTGACTGTCCAGTTAGTTATATACATAAGCACTCCTTTTCCCGTTTCATGTTGTCGGACATTGAGATTGCGCAGAAAGCGAAGCTTCTACCCATAGAAACTATAGCCCAACGGGCGGGATTGAAGGTGGGGGAATACATCCGCTGGGGCGGTCACAAAGCCAAGGTGAAGTTATCCGCCCTGGAACGCATCGGAAAGGTACCAAAGGGCAAGCTCATACTGGTAACCACCACCAGTCCGACACCCGCGGGCGAGGGTAAGACAACCATGACCATCGGACTTGCCCAGGCACTTGCCAGGCAGGGGCTCAGGACAATGCTCGGAATAAGAGAGCCTTCGATGGGGCCGGTCTTCGGTATAAAGGGAGGAGCGGCCGGAGGAGGATACTCTCAGGTTCTGCCGATGGAAGAGATAAACCTGCATTTCACCGGCGATCTTCATGCGATATCCGCGGCCCATAACCTTCTTGCCGCGATCCTGAACAACCACATGCACCACGGAAACGAGCTGGATATTGAACCGAGGAGGATATCCTGGCACAGGGTCATGGATATGAACGATCGGGCCCTTCGCCAGATGGTGATAGGTCTCGGAGGGACCAAGTGCGGCGTGCCTCAGGAGGATTCCTTCGATATAACGGCAGCATCCGAGGTCATGGCAATCCTGTGTCTGGCCAAGGACATGGATGATCTCAAAAGAAGACTGTCGAACATCATAGTTGCATACACCACCGATAAGAAGCCGGTCACCGCAGGAGATCTGGGGGCCGTTGGAGCAATGGCCCTTCTGCTCAGGGACGCGCTGCAGCCCAACCTGGTCCAGACGATCGAAGGGGTTCCCGCATTCGTGCACGGCGGTCCTTTCGCCAATATAGCCCATGGAACATCCTCCTATCTCTCGACGCTGATCGGACTGCATCTCTCCGACTACTTCATAACGGAAGCGGGTTTCGGCGCCGATCTCGGCGCCGAGAAATTCTTTGATATCTTCTGCAGGGAGACAGGTCTTGCCCCCTCCGCAGTCGTGATGGTCGTAACCCTGCGGTCCCTGAAGATGAACGGGGGCGTTCCAAAGGATAAGATCACCGAGGAGAATGTGGAAGCGGTAATCAAGGGATCGGAAAACCTGAAGAGGCATCTGGAGATAATTGGACAGTACGGGATCCCGGCGGTCGTGGGAATCAACAAGTTCGATACCGATACCGATGGTGAGATCGATGCTCTTCTTTCTATATGCGGGGATCTGGGAATTCCCGCGGCCCTGAGCGAGCATCATGCCAAGGGGGGGGAGGGAGCGATGGAGGTCGGCAGACTCGTCAGGGAAGCGATAGAGAAACAGCCGTGCCGTTTCAAGCTTCTGTATCCGAATGAGATGGCCATCGAGGAGAAGATCGAGACGGTTTGCATAAAAGTATACGGCGCATCCAAAGTTGATTACGCCATCGATGCCGTCAAGGCCATCCAGAGATTTGAAGCCATGGGATTCGGGAATCTCCCGATATGCATGGCGAAAACCCAGTACTCCTTTTCCGACAATCCCAAACTGCTGGGGGCTCCGACCGGGTTCAAGATGACGATATCGGATGTGAGATTATCCGCGGGAGCGGGCTTCATAATCCCATTTACGGGGACAATAACGACGATGCCGGGACTTCCGAAAAAACCGGCCGCCCTCTCGATGGATGTCGTTGACGGTAAGGCCGTTGGCCTTTTCTGATCATACGTATGATTTATTTACGCGCAGGATTTTCGTGTCTCGATGGACGAGGATCTCCGGGCAATGTTCGAGAAACAGGGTTACGCCGTCGTTGGAAACCATACCGCCGTCAAGACATGCCACTGGTTGAGGGAATCTCTGATAGAGCGGAGAGTATGCTATAAACAGGAGTTCTTCGGAATATCCAGCCACAGGTGCCTTCAGATGAGCCCGGCGGCGAATGTTTGCAACCATCGATGCCTCTACTGCTGGAGATATCAGGGATCGGACGACCGGATCGAATATTGGGACGATCCGGCAGACATCGTAGAGGGAACGATAGAGGCGCAGAGGAGGCTGGTCTCGGGATTCAAAGGGGATGACCGTTGCGATCCGAAGATGTGGGAAGAGGCAAGGAATCCCAACCAGGTTGCAATATCGCTTACCGGAGAACCCACGCTGTATCCGCATCTCGGAGAACTGATCAGGGAATACGGGAAGAGGGGTTTCACGACATTTCTCGTGACCAACGGAACCATGCCGGATGTCATCGAGAATCTCGATCCCCTCCCCACGCAGCTTTATGTATCGGTCGACGCGCCGACAAAGGAGATCTACGGAAAACTCTGCCTGCCCAAGATCGACGGTGGTTGGGAGCGTCTCCTCAGGACCCTTCAGATACTCCCTTCGCTGGACACGAGGATAGTTGCGCGGCATACATTGGTTGACGGTTGGAATCTGGGTTACGAGAGGGAATACGCATCCCTTGACAAGATCGCCGATCCTGATTTCATTGAACCCAAAGGATACGTGTATGTCGGGTACTCCAGGGAAAGGCTGGAAATGGAGAACATGCCATCGTTCGAGAGGATACTGGGTTTCGCCAATAGAATGTCCGAGCTTACCGGGTACGCGATCACGGGAGAGAACCGGCCTTCAAGGGTCGTTCTGCTGTCGAACGGAAGAAGCCCGATATCCATCGAATAGATACGAAAGGACCCGGTTCGATTTCTATCCACATCCCTCCTGCGCCCCGAACCTGGGAAAATATTATATCTCTTATTTATCAATATATTTGCATTCATTTGGCAGATTTGAGAATGCAGGAAAAAGGAGGATCAACTCGTTCCACGATGGGGGCGGTTCCCACTTGTATCGAATCTGTTGATATGAACCCGATTGATGGTGATTCCAATGATCAAAGGACATTTGCCATGCTTGACAGCCGTTTTGACAATCCTCCTGTTGATCCCCTCCTCATATCTGATCGCCCCGGGAGGAGATTCGATCATCACGAGGGTTGGCGAGCCCGGTCCTCCGGGCAATCTCCAGGTTACCGTCGGAAATAAGATAGTAAGATTGAGGTGGGAAAAACCCGTGGATATCGGCGACTCCAATCTGACGGACTATCACGTTTACAAGGGTGACAGCATAGGATCGATCGAGATATACAGAACCCTTCATCCCGAGGTCCTCTTCTACAACGACACAAGCGTTCAGAACACAAACACCTACTATTACTATGTAAGGGCCGAGAACTCCCAGGGAATGAGCGGTCCGAGCAATACCGTGGAAGCAACTCCGGTCGGCCCCCCGTCCGCCCCACTGAATTTCCAGCTGACATCGGGAGACGGGGAAGCCCACCTCTCATGGGACACTCCCGAGAACAACGGAGGAGCGCCGGTACAGGGATACAAGGTCATTCGCGGTTCCGATGCGTTCTCTCTCACCGAGATTGCGGAATTGGGGGTCGTGCTCCAGTATACCGACGCGGGCCTCAAGAACGGCGCCCTCTATTATTATGCGGTTTTCGCATTCAACGAGATGGGCGATTCGCCGAAATCGGAGATCAAGAACACGATGCCCACCGGGCCACCCGGAATACCCACCAATCTATCGGCCGATGGATCGGACGGCCTTGTCACGGTCAGCTGGAAAAGGCCCGCCGACAACGGCGGGAAGCCCATACTCGGTTATCACCTATACCGCGGGATGTCAAATGACAATCTCTCAATGTATATGGATCTTGAACCAAGCGAGAACTACACGGACTCGAACGTCACCAACGGATTCGTCTATTACTACGGGGTCCTCTCCTACAACATGGTAGGACCCGGCGAGATGTCGGTTATTGTGAGCGCCCTGCCTGTCGGGGTTCCCGGACGTCCGGTTGACCTCACCGCGATCCCCGGTAACAAACGGGTTTTTCTTAATTGGGGGCCTCCGGCCAATGATGGGGGATCGATAGTCACCGAATATGAGGTACAGAGGATCACGAAAAATGACGCGCCCGTCCGTTTCAACGTGGGAGGGGAGATGGAGTTCACCGACGAGGATCTCGAGAACGGCAAGACCTATTATTATTCCGTCAGGGCATACAATGCCATCGGATCGGGGCCGTTCACCGAACAGATCACCATCAAGCCCGAATCGCCGCCCCCGGAGCCGAGAAATTTCTACATTCAGGAGGATGACGGCGAGATCCGATTGTACTGGTCGCCTCCCGATTACATCTCCGATTATCCGATAACCGAGTTCCTGATATACCGGAGCGTCAGGAGCGGCGGGTATGAACTTCTGATAAACCTGACATCCGATACCTATTCATATACGGACAAGGGCCTCAATAACGGCGATTCATACGGATACAGGATCGGTTCCAGGTCATTCATCGGCAACGGAAGCCTGACCGAGGAAATGATCGGAGTTCCATTTGGAATGCCGGGCCCTCCCCGGAGTTTCAACGTCGATCCCGGCAACGGCGAGGTGGTTCTCACTTGGGCGGAACCCCTGAATTCCGGCGGAAGGCCGCTGACCGGCTACCGGATATACAGGGGATTGAGCAGCGGAGATCTGAGCTTTCTGGCATCCACGGATCAGAATGCCACTTCGTATATTGACGATTCCGTCCAAAACGGGATCGTCTATTACTACCGCATCCTGGCAATGAATTCCGAGGTCGACGGCAACAGGACGGAGATCTTGGAGGCAATGCCCGTGGGCGAGCCGGGAGAACCCCTTAACCTGAGGATAACGGAAACGGACGGAGTCGTGATCCTTCAGTGGGATCCGCCTGTGGATAACTGCGGATGTCCCGTGGAGAGATACATAATCTACCGCGGTCTTTCAAGGGATACGATGGTGGAATACGATACCTCGACAAATACAACATACACGGACAATGATCTGAACAGGGGGACATACTATTATTATTCCGTAAGCGCCGTGAATTCTGTTGGAAACGGATCGGTAATGGAACCCGAGGTCGTGAGGATATCGGACAAGGCGGAGGAAGAGAGCGGGATAAATCCCGTTATCTTCATAATAATCGGCGCTGTATTGATCATAGTCATCCTTATGATCGTGATCATTGCAGTGTTTTTCAAGAAGAGACCATCAGGATCCGGGCAGGAGGGTGTCGAGGAGGAAGAATCCGATGATGAAGCGGTTTCACCGGAGTCCGATATTGATCTGATGATACAGAGGCGCAGGGAAATGGAGGAGATCTCGGACGTTCCCCTGACCGTCGATCAGGCCCACGCCCATGATCACGATGAGCATCACCTTACATACGAGGATCTCTACGGCACAAAGGAGGAGCCCAAACCCCCGGAAGTTGAAGAATGAGATGAGAACCAACGGGGCAAAATCGGATCGGAAGCGGAACTCACCGCTTCTTCCCGGTGATCAGGAACATCTCCTTGATCCTCGAGGCCTTGATATCATCCAGATATTCATCCAGGAGATCCTCGATCTCGCCGATATCCTCTCCCTTGTATTTTCTGTCGGATTCGATATTAACGTTCCGGTCGAATATCTCTTCCAGAAGATAGGAGTCGAATCTCCCGAAATCCACGATCATGAGGCGCCCATCCGGTTTGATGATCCTCACGATCTCCTCGATATACCGTTTCCGGTTGGGAACCTCCGTCATGTGGACGAGTGAAATTACCGAATCGAGGTAATCCGATTTGAGAGGGATGTCGCCGTATCGTGATGGGAAACTGGCGATATCCCTTCCGAACAATTCCGGATTGATATGTGCCTCGCGGCTTCCCTCTGCCGACATCGGCAGGAAGAAAAGCTCGGCGGAATCCGTATCTTTCAGCATTTTCACGGCCTTGTCCATCTCTTCCCATTTGTCCGGAACCGAGATTCCGAGTTTGGGATTCTTCCCATTTTTCCCGATGAACTCTGATATCCTCGCGGCAATCCTCTCGATCAATCTCGATGAGATCCCGTTCCATAGGATGCTGGTGGCATAGTTGACGGCCTTATCCACCTCTCTTCTTCCTTCATCAGTGATCTCGAAATAGACCCGATCCACCCCTCTGGTAAGGAATGGGATGTTGCCGCCGCCTCTCCCGGATCCCTTCTCTCCCTTCTTCTTCTTGAGCCTGGTGATCAATCCCGCTTTCTCGAGCTTCTTCAGAACCGGATAAAGTTTCCCGGACGAAACGGAATCCTCGCCAAGATGGGAATTGAGGATCGTCAGGAGCTCATTTCCGTACCTCTCCTCCTCCAATAGGTCGTACAGGATTTCAAGCTCGAACCAGGTCAGTTCGGGTAGTTGCGGAAGCGGTGATCCCATTTGCTATCCCCGGTATATCGTCGGATTGGCATATATATGCTTTCTACCGCATCCATTAATGTGTGCAGTCATACTTATAATTGTTGCAAATCCATAAATATTATACTTGGAAATAAAGTATAAATACTTTGGATGATATGTGGTTTAATGTTGAAGGTAATTAATATGAACCGAAAGAGAACGGAAACACCGGCCCAAGGACATAATGCCAGCGGTCTTCAGGTAGCGGATTTGATGGCAGATTGCAGGGAGATCGGATCCGGAGGCGATGAAATCAATGATGTCGGGGGGGGAGCGGAAAATGAAGGGTATTAGGATGAGGGGGATCAGCAAGATATACCGATCCGGGAGGATGGAATATCAGGCCCTCAGGGATATCGATCTTGATATATCCGAAGGCGAGCTGACGGCGATCGTCGGCCCTTCCGGTTGCGGAAAAACGACCCTTCTCAACATGATGACGGGCATCGACAGGCCGAATGCGGGAACAGTTCACGTCGACGGCATCAGGATAGATCATCTCAGGGAGAACAGACTTGCGAGATGGAGAGGGGCCAACGTCGGGGTGGTCTTTCAGTTCTTCCAGCTTTTCCCGACGCTGACGGCTCTTGAAAATGCCATGTTCCCCATGGATCTCTCCGCCAAATGGAAACCCAAGGAAAGAAAGGAAAGGGCGTCCGGGAATCTCGAACTGGTGGGGCTGGGCTCGAAACTTCAGAACCTGCCATCGGAGCTGTCAGGCGGGGAGCAGCAGAGAGTGGCCATTGCGAGGGCCATGGCAAATGATCCCGGGATAATCATCGGTGACGAGCCTACGGGGAACCTGGACTCCAGGACCGAGGCTGCCATTTTCAGATTGTTCAAGGAGCTGAACAGTGGAGGAAAGACGATCCTTTACGTGACCCATTCGAGGGAGCTTGCGAAATTGGCGGATAGAAGAATAGAGATGCTGGACGGAAGGATCGTATCTTAAGGAAGGTGATATCGTGAACACGCTTTACAGGAAATCACTCAGGGATCTGTCAAGAAGAAAGACCCGGACGTTTTTCACGATACTGACGATCGCTCTGGGGGTGATGGGGATATCCTTCTTCGCGATCAGCCCTCTCGCCGAGAGAACGGTCGATGATGAGGTGAAGGCGGAGAATCTCTACGATCTCAGGGTGCGGATGGATCCCCTGAACCTCAGCGACGAACAGATCGGAGACCTTCGTGGTCTTTACAATGTCCGTCACGTGGAAGCCCGGACGCTGTTCCATACCAGAATGTTCATCGGAGAGAGGCGCAACAGTGCTATCTTCATAGGTATCAGGGATGTCGAACACCAGGATCTTGACAGGATCGTCCTGATCTCGGGGGATTATCCTGATTCGGGAGAAGTGATCACCGAGAGATCGAACTCCATCAACGGGATCTACCACGGCGGTGAAGGGGATATTCTGACCGCTCTCGATCATTCAGGCGGACCCGTCCGATTTGAGATATCGGGAACAGGGAGGAGCCTTGCCCATGCCGAGAGCGCATACGATTCCGAGGGAGGGGCCATATTCTATACCGGAATGGAAAACGTCCGCAGGCTGTCCGGAATATCGGGTTATAATTATCTCTCGTTCGATCTCATCGACACCGATGAGGAATCGGTTCGCAAAACGGTGGAATCGGTTCGAAGCTATCTGTCAAACAACACATCCTTCATTACATTCTCGAACATCCCCGATGTGAGGGGCAGCGGGGATTGGCCCGGTGGAGATCTGCTTGACACCATAGTCACGGTCCTGTATGTCCTGACCCTCCTGGCCATGATCTGCAGCGTGTTTTTGATCTCCAACACCATGAACACGATAATTACCGAACAGAGGAGCGAGATAGCCCAGATGAAGGCTGTCGGATCAAGCCGATCGCAGATCTTCCGGTCATACACGGCCACCTCGGCCGTTATGGGCCTGATCGGTTCCACTGCCGGAGCTTTGCTCGGGATAATCGTATCGCATATGGTCGTGGTGTATTTCGGAAATCTCATGGGATTTCAACCCGATTTCATGATCCACATTCCCACCGCATTGCTGAGCTTCCTGGCGGGGATAGCCTTGGCCGTGGGCGCATCTCTGCCTGCCATTTTCAAGACGATGAGGATCCCTACCCGGGAGGGATTGGAACAGAAGGGGCTGACCTCCGATTTTGGCAGGAGAATTCCGGATAGGATCCTGATGAGGTTTCAGAGAAAACTGCCCAGGCTGATCCAGATGGGCATCAGGAATTCCGGCAGGAGCAAGGGAAGGAGCGCTTCCACGGTCATGCAGATCGCCGTTGCCGTCGGTGTATTCATCGGATTGACATCGTTCGGATATTCCATGGGGATCGAGCTATCCGACACCATTGACAACCTGGACTATGACCTTTCATTAACTGTTGATCATAACAGCGGCTTCCCCCTTCCGGTTAATACTTCGGAATATCTTGGAGACATCGATGGAATTGATTATGTCGAACCTTCGGTCCTGACCAATTTCAACGTTGAGGGGCAGGACATCTTCGCCGTCGGCTACCCCGAGGATACGAGGGTAAAACTTCACGATAAGACGATCTCACACGGGAGATGGGTATCCGCGGATGAGATGGAGATCGTTCTCGGACGCCAGCTCAGCGAGTCGATCGACGCGGTGGTGGGGGATTCCATAGATGTGGAAACCGCCTCCGGAAATCATCGGTTCACCGTCGTTGGGATCGATACGGACTTCTATTACATGGGATACGTGGCCTACGTGGAGATCAATACGCTTCAGAGAGTTCTTCGATACGGGAACAATGTGACGGGATTCTATGCGTTCTGCTCCGCTGAGGAAACGGAAGTCATTGATGCCGTATCGGTCGATGCCGAGGACGCATTCTCCCGAAACGGTTACAGCGTCACCGTTGACGTGAAGCATGCCGTCAAGGAGATGGCAGTAGCAAAGAACAGAGGTATGATCAACACGATAACCGCGACCAGCGCGATAATCGTCCTGATATCGATGGTGGGCCTTTCCAGCACGATCGCCATGAACGTCCTGGACAGGACCAGGGAGATCGGGATAATGAGATGTCTTGGGGCCACTTCAGGCAGGATCCGGACCATCCTTTCTTCCGAAGGGGTTTTTCTGTCGATGATCGGATGGATCATCGGAGTTCCGATGGGCTATGCGGTGGCCAGGGGGATATCGGGAATGCTGTCATCCATGATAGACTGGGAGATCACCATACATTTTCCCCCCGAATTCCTGGCTCTATCCTTTGCCGCAGCGGTAATCGGATCGCTCGTCATAGCCCAGGGCCCTATCTTCAGAGCAACCCGTCTGGTCCCGGAGGACGCCCTGAGATATCAGTAGCTGGAAATTCCGGTTCGGGAGCCAGTCGATACGTATCGATCCGATATATGGGGGCACCCCGTTTTTGATATCTTGTTTGTCCGGGGATATCATTAATAAATTGGTGCGTTTGTTACCCCCGAAGACCTATGGTAGTATACAGTTTCGAGGATCGGGTTCCGTCGATCGGAAAGGACACCTACGTGTTCGAATCGGCCACGGTGATGGGGGATGTAACGCTCGGTGAAGGCGTCTATGTCGGGGCCGGAGCGGTCGTAAGGGGAGATTACGGAAAGATAGTGGTCGGGGACCGGACATCTATCGAGGACAACGTGGTTATACACGCCAGACCCGGTGAACGGACCGTTATCGGAAACGATGTCACCCTCGGGCACGGCTGCATCGTACATAATACCACGATAGACGACCTTGCCGTGATCGGGATGGGATCGGTTGTATCCGATTACTCGAAGGTGGGAAGATGGGGCGTGGTGGCCGAGGGGGCTGTCATAATCTCCAGAAAAGAGGTCGGTCCGGAAGAGATCTTCGCGGGCGTCCCCGCCAAGAAGATCGGAAACATCAATGATGAATACAAGAGGACATGGATCAAATTCAAGGCCAACTACCCGGATCTGGCAAGGAGATACGTGGACGGCATCAAGAGACTGGATTGAGAATATACTGTTTTTTAACCGGCATCGGATGCATTTCTCCGGTCCGATCTCCATTCTAACGGGATCCCTTCACCGATCGAAAGATTAACATATCACGGAAATTCGTGCCAGATCAACTTATAAGCGGATCTTCGGTTATTTATTCGAGGATCGATACCTTCGGGGCTTGATATCATGGATAGATACATCCGATCTGCCGCCGCGTGCACCATTATGGTTATTCTCTTGATCTCGTTGATTCCGCTTTCTCCTTCGGGGAGTGGTCTAACCGATGTAAGATCGGTTTCGGCGAAGGATCATTTTCCATCAAGAGCTCCAATCGAATGGATGGAGGTTGGAGAGGCCACACCGGCTTTCAGACTGAATGAGTCGGAGGATCTGAAAGCGTCCTTTGATCCCGATACATATCAGTGGAAGATAAGCGAGGAATATGATCCGTATTTCGATCACAATTCGAGCGTCAGGGCGGCTATCGACAGGGCCCCCCAATGGTTGAACGAGACGCTTTCCTGGAAGTTCCACGATATCGAATGGTATTCCGTGATGAAATGGGCAAACCTCCTTCTGAACGAATCCGTGAATTCAAGCTACATAGACGAGATAGCCTTCACGATAGCGTATCTCAACGATGAGCTTCTCCGGACATACTGGACCTTTCCCCAGATGATCCTCGAGAACGTGGAGATGATCTACCGGGTATCAGATGATGTGAAATACGCCGAAGTAAAGGACTATCAGCTCCCGGACGGCCAGCACTCCACTATAGAGTACAGGATGCCCTCGGGCAACATCACCATGCCGGAGGAGATCTACTACTGGTATGTCATGATGCCGAGGAACGGAGGGGAGGAAACCAAGTACATCAACCTGACGACCTACCGGTACACCGAACCCGAAAACGGCGTCTTCTGGAGGTCCTATCTGTACGATCGGGCACGGGATCCGGGATATCCGGTCCTTTCCGATTATCTGAGGAACGAGGAATATTTCTGGAACGGTACCAGAAATGATATGATAAATAACGGAGCGGTGTCAGCCGTATCAAGGTGGGAATCCCAGTGTGTTGCTTTCGGCATGCCCGCCAGAAGATCACACTATGCTCAGGTGATCTACAAGCAGCATATGGGGATGTGCGGTGAGAATTCCGCCATCCTCATGGCGGCGGCCAAGACCGCGCTCATACCCACTGTTCAAACATTGAACTACGACGGGGATCATGCATGGAACGAATTCTTCGAAAGAGGATGGCATCAATGGGAGGCCTACAGCGGAAACATCGACAACCCGATGGCCGAGGGCGCACCCGGGGGCGTAACCGTTTTCATGGACGTGAATCCCGATGCCTCCCAGTTCAGCGCGACCCCTCGATATACGTATACATCCAATCTTACGGTGAAGGTCCGGGATAAGAACGGTTTCCCCGTTGATGGCGCAACAATCAGGCTGTTCACCAGACCGACCATCCATATTCAGGGGAGCCAGGAGATCATCGGGAACGCAACCGATGTGAACGGCGAGACGACGTTCGAGGTGGGATCGGGGCACGGATACTTCATAGAGGTCCTGTCTCCTATCGACGGATGGCTGCCCGAAAGCGCCCCATTGCCGCTGGCATTTCCGATGACAAATCAGGGAAGCAATTATTCCTACACCGTCAACCTGAGCACCACGATGCCCCTGAAGGCGAACCTGTCCAATATCCGTTCGGGCCCGGATTTCGGAATAAGGTACAACATATCATCGGTCAACCTTGAACACAGGACGCGCTTTCACAGGGATCCCGAGGGATATACGCAGGTTATTTGGAAGGGCTATCCGGACCGGACCCGCATCAGCCTGTATTTCCTGGACGATGAGAACCTATCGAGGTATGAGCAGGGTCTGGAATTCTGGCCCGGCGGGATCCTCAACATATCGCAGGGCGGCGAATCATCGATAATATTGGATGAATCCGTCGAATGGAACATAATTGCATCGGGAATGTCCTCCCCCCTGACGAGGACCAGGGGTTCGTTCAAGATCGAGGTCTTTGCCTCGGTAGTATACCCGGAGGCTATCATTAATTCCCCGGGGCCAGGTGTTTATCTGGCCGGGGAGGAGATCGAATTCGCAGGGGAACTGTACCCGGCCCCCGGATACCTGGGCGATCTTTTCTATGAGTGGATATCCAATGCCTCTTCGGTTCCTCTCAGCACAATGAAGGATTTCAATTCGACACTGCCCGTCGGTTCGTACACGATAACCTTCACGGTATCGAACCAAACAGGTATTCTATCCAGCAGCTCGGTGCAAATCGAGGTCGTCTATCCCAACAGGACCCCTGTGCCGGCAATCTCAACTCCTTCGGAGGGGGAAGCCTTCCGGTTCGGTATTATGATCTACTTCTCGTCATCATCCTCGGACCCGGACGGGGATCGGATAGATCATGTCTGGAAGGTGGCCGGATCCGACATGATATTGTCGGAGCAGGTATCGTTCAACAGGAGTTTTCCCTCGGGGAATCATTCCGTAATTCTCAATGTTTCCGATCCTGACGGCCTGTGGGCCGAGGACATCGTCAACTTCTCCGTTATGGAGCCAAACCGCAGTCCTGTCGTGGTGATCGACAATCCCTCGCCCTGGGATCAGTTCTACGCGGACGAGCCGGTATTCCTGTCGTCAAACGGCACTTACGATCCCGACGGGGACGATCTTAGCTACACATGGATCAGCTCGCTGGACGGGGTTCTTTCCATTAAAAAGAACGATTCCGTGATGCTTTCCAAGGGATTGCACCAGATCTTCCTGTGGATCGACGACGGCCTCTTCAACGTATCAAATTACATACAGATCAGGATAATCGAGAGGGAGCAGCCCCCCAATCTTCCCCCGGTTGCCGTGATCTCTTCTCCCGGAAACATGGACACCTTCCACGTGAACCAGATGATACAATTCGTTTCGGGAAGCTTCGATCCGGAAGGATTGAACCTGACCCACATCTGGTACCTCAACGACGATCAGGTTTCCAACCGGTCGAATTTCTCGATGATGCTCCCGTCGGGAACCCATGAGGTCACCCTGGTCGTTGAGGATGATCTGCATTCCAATCTCACATCCGTTCTTCTCGTGGTAACGGATAGATCACCGCTGGTGTATGTCAAGATCAACGGAACGGATTCGGCCGGCAACGAGATAACAGTTATCGCAAATGAAACGGTGAGGTTCGATGCATCAGGATCAAAGGATCCGGACGGCAGGGATCTGTCATTCGCTTGGGAGCTTGACGGAGCGGTCGCGGGTACCGATCCCTCAATTGATCTGAAGTTTGGGGTCGGAATCCATATGTTGACACTGGACGTGACGGATTCAACGGGGAGTTCCGTGTCGAAGATATTCCGGATAATATGTCTTGAAAGGCAGATCGTTCCCGATGACGACGAACCCGTCGATGATGAACACGAATCCGGATCCGATTATCGGGATCATATTCTGATTGGTGCGTCGATCCTTCTTCTGGTCCTGCTCATCGCAGCCCTGCTGTTCACCTTCCTGAGAAGGACCGGATCGGCCGGGTATGAGGAATGATATCCGTGAAAGGCGGCCGATAGTAACACGAACACATGCCAAAATTATTAACTCGTTCGATTCAGTTGGGAGATCTGTATCATCGCTCCACTGAAAAAATCGAATTTTTCCGGATATGTTGAACATTTCGTAACAAAATCATATGGTTTTGATAAATATTTTACATGATGTCGCGTTTAATTCGTTACATGGTAAAAATTTGAATAGTAATAAAGGATACGGTAATCATTCAGAATCGATGATGGTGAAAGGATGAACCGGGGAAAGAGAATTGTCGTTATCGGCGGATCGGCCGCAGGGCCCAAGGCGGCCGCCAGGGCGAGAAGGATGGATGAGAGCGCGGATATAACGATCATCCAGAGGGATCCGGATCTGTCGATGGCATCATGCGGATATCCGTACTATGTCGGGGGCGTCTTCGACGACAGGAACAAGCTGATATGCACACCGACCGGCGTGGTCAGGGATCCCAATTTCTTCATGAACGCCAAGGGAATCACCGCCAGAACGCAGACCGAGGTCACAAAGATCAACAGGGAGAACGGCTCGGTGGAGTGCAGGGATCTCAGGACAGATGAGAGATTCACGCTCTCCTACGACAAGCTGATAATCGCAACCGGAGCAAATCCGAGAATGCCCCCCGTTCCGGGTCTCGGGCTCGACGGGATCACCACCCTGCAATCCATGAAGGACGCGGATTACCTCAGGAAGGTCAGGGATGAGGGGAAGATAAGGAAGGCCGTTGTCATTGGAGGCGGGCTCATCGGGGTCGAGACCTGCGAGGCCCTTCACCTGGCGGGGATCGAGATGACCATCATCGAGATGCTTCCCCAGATACTTCTCTTCCTCGATTGGGAAATGGCGAAGCTTCTGGAGAACAACGTCAGGGACTGGGCGGCCACGGTTATTACCGACAACGCCCTTGCCGAGTTCCTTGGCGAGGACGGAAAGCTTACCGGTGTCAAGCTCCTAAACGGAACGGAGCTCCCCTGCGAGCTTGCCGTGGTGGCAGTCGGCGTGGCCCCTAACGTTCAGCTTGCAAGGGATGCGGGGCTGTCGATCGGTGAAACGGGCGGCATAGTGGTTGATGAGTTCATGCAGACCGATGATCCGGACATCTATGCCATCGGGGACTGCATAGAGACCGTTAACATGATCACCGGGAAGAAGGTCCACGCCCCTTACGGGGACCTGGCAAATCTGGAGGGAAGGGTTGCCGGTGAGAACGCGGTCATGGGCAATACCGTGAAGTTCCCGGGAACCATACAGACAGGCATATGCAAGGTATTCAATTATGCCGCCGGATCGAGCGGATTGTCCGAGAAATCGGCGGTGGAACAGGGATACGATGTCGTTTCCGTTGTTACCGCAGGACCCGATAAACCCGGTTTCATGGGGGGGATCCCCTTGATCAGCAAGATGGTTGCAGACAGGAAAACCGGGAAAATACTGGGATTCCAGTGCGTCGGGCCCGGGGATGTGTCAAAGCAGGTATCACAGGCCGCCATGGCCATAACGGGAGGATTGAGCGTGGACGATCTTGCAAACTGCGATCTTCCCTATGCACCTCCCTTCAGCCTGGCCATCGACAATTTCATCTCCACCGCCCATGTCCTCCAGAACAAGATGAGGGGGCTGATGGCAGGGGTATCGTCGACGGAGGTCAGGAGAAGGATCGACAGCGGCGAGAATCTGTTCGTCATAGATCTCAGGGGACCGGATGAATACGAGGCCATGAGGCTGGGCATAGGCGAGCGGCTGATACCCCTGGGCGCCCTCCGCAAGAGACTGGACGAGCTTCCAAAGGATCGGGACCGTGAGATAATCTGCTTCTGCAAGATCTCTCTCCGCGGGTACGAGGCCGCGAGAATACTGTCCGGACGTGGCTATACCAATGTCAAGGTCATGGAGGGAGGGATCCTGGCATGGCCTTATCCCCGGGAGAAGTAACGGTATTGGCGATCCTCGTCAGGATGTTTCATATCGAAAAATGAATGGGCGGCCGGAACCGCCCGTGATTCTGGACTAGCGATATTTTTTCATATCTTTCCAACGAGATCGGGACCCGGTTTCAGGGTTTCATCCCCGGGATTCCACGATGCCGGGCAGACCTCGCCCGGATGCTCGTATACGTGTCTCGCAGCCCTCAGCTGCCTGAGTATCTCAGCGCCGCTTCTGCCTATTGGCTCGGCATGGATATGCATCGATATCACGATCCCTTGGGGATCTATTATGAACGTCGCCCTTAGCGAGAGCCCATCCTTCTCGTCGAACGTGCCGAATTCCCTGCACATCTTTCCGGCCTGGTCAGCCAGCATCGGATACTTCACCTTGCCTATGGCGGGCGAGGATTCGTGCCAGGCCATGTGCGTGAATTTCGTATCCGTGCTGACGCTCATGATCTCCGCTCCCTCCTTTCGGAACTCGGTATACAGGTCCGCCAGCTCCTCGAGTTCCGTCGGGCAGACGAAGGTGAAGTCCGCCGGGTAGAAAGCGAGGACGAGCCATTTCCCCCTTGTCTCCTTCAGGTTGATCTTCTTGAAATCCCAATCGACGAAGGCGTCGACCTCCATATCCGGAATCTCATCTCCTACTCTTATCATGTATTTCACCTCGTTATTCGATCGGGATCGGTTGTTCTTCGATCTTTTCCGATCTTCACGGGAGGCGCAATTTTCCCTCCGTTCATATGATTTATACCTGAAATGTTAGCATCGATTTATCGCGGATCGAATCAAAAAAAATCCCGGTTTTAATGGAAAAAAGCCGTTCATATTTTTCAAAGCCTCGATACAGCCGCGTCCGATTTTCGATATTGAAACCCCCTTTTGGAAATTATGAAAATGTGAGCGGTAAACCTTTTATTTCACATTCCGATGAACATGATTAAAACAGTTTTTTAAAAAACAAGAGGTGATAAAAGATGACAGAAGAGGAAACGCATTTGATCGAGTTCTACGGAGAAGAATGCCCGCCATGCAAGCAGATCAAGATGTTCCTCAATCGACTGGAGAGCGAGGAAGGCATCTCCGTCAAGAGATACGAGGTATGGCACAATTCTCAGAACCAGAATCTCATGATGAAGTATTCGAAAGGAAGGTGCAACGGCGTCCCGTTCCTTTACAACAAGAAGAACGACCGGTTCATATGCGGCGCACCGACCTACGACCAGATCGTCGAGTGGGCAAAGAGCGAGTGATCGCACGTCGGAGATGATCGGAGATGATTGCAGATGATCACGATCCCCTGAAAGGGGAGATGTACCAGATCCTCGACAAGGACGGAAATCTCACGGGGGAGGACCCGGGTCTTCCGGACGATCTGCTCAGGGACATGTACTGGTGGATGTTATACGGAAGGAAGGCCGACGAGAAGGCGGTCAAACTCCAGAGACAGGGCAGAATGGGCACCTATGCCCCCGGAATGGGCCAGGAGGCAACCCATGTGGGAACCGCCCTGGCAATGCAGGAGAAGGACTGGCTCTTCCCATCGTTCCGGGAGCTGACGGCGTACATGATAAGGGGTTTTTCCTTCGAATACAACCTCCTCTATTTCATGGGGGACGCCAGATCCAACAAGGTCCCCGAAGGTGTCAGGTCCCTTCCCATATTCGTCCCCGTGGGAACACAGGTTCCCATCGCTGCGGGATACGCATGGGCGCTTCGAAGGAATGGAGAGGACGCGGCCGTTCTTGCTTTCATGGGCGATGGAGCGACTTCGGAGGGAGACTTTCACGAGGGAATGAACTTCGCAGGCGTCATGAACTCCCCCGTGGTTTTCATATCTCAGAACAACCAGTGGGCGATATCCGTCCCCCGGAGCAGGCAGACAGCCTCGAAGACAATAGCCCAGAAGGCGATCGCGTACGGTTTTCCCGGGATCCTGGTGGACGGCAACGACGTCCTTGCCATGTACTTGGCTGCCAGGGAAGCCCTCGATCGTGCGAGATCGGGCGGAGGCCCCACCTTCATCGAGGCGTTCACGTTCAGGAGGATGATGCACACCACCGCAGACGATCCCTCGAGATACCGAACAGCTGAAGTGGAGGCCGAGTGGGAAGGGAAGGATCCCATCAAGAGGTTCAGGATATATCTTGAGAACAGGGGGATCTGGACCGAAGAATGGCAGTCGGAACTGGAGGATCGGGCCGATGCTCTCATCAGGGAATCGGTGAAGAGGGCCGAATCGATCCCGGATCACGATGTATCGGATCTGTTCGACTACCTGTACTCGGAGAAACCGGGGAATCTTTCAGAGCAGAAGGAGTATCTGCGGAGGTCCCTTGAAAATATCGAGATCGAGGAGGACGCCACGGAGATTCAGGGGGGATTCCCATAACCGAGATGAACATGGCGCAGGCCATAAACAGCGGCCTTCACAACGAGATGGAGGCCGACGATTCGGTCTTCGTCATCGGGGAGGACGTGGGTCTCAACGGCGGTGTGTTTCGATTGACGGAGGGGCTTCAGAAGAGGTTCGGAGAGGACCGGGTGATCGATTCCCCGCTTGCGGAGTCGGGCATAGTGGGTTTCTCGATAGGAGCTGCCATGGCCGGTCTGAGACCGGTAGCCGAGATACAGTTCATGGGATTCCTGTGGCCTGCCGTTGATCAGCTGGCATCCCACGCATCCCGTTTGAGGAACAGATCGATGGGGAGATTCCAGGTCCCCATGGTAGTGAGGGCGCCTTACGGCGGCGGCGTCAGGGCTCTTGAGCATCACGCTGAAAGCTTCGAAACCGTCCTTGCACATATACCGGGATTGAAGGTGGTGATCCCGTCGAATCCCTACGATGCCAAGGGTCTTCTGATCTCCTCCATAAGGGACCCGGATCCGGTGGTTTTCCTGGAGCCGAAAAGATTGTACCGTTTGGGAAAGGAGGAGGTCCCGGAGGATCCGTACACGGTAGAGATCGGCAAGGCAAGGATCGTTAGGGAAGGATCGGATGTGACGGTGGTGGGGTGGGGCTCCATGATGCCCAAGATCAGAAAGGCAGCCGAGCTCGTCGCTCCCAAAGGGATCGATGTCGAGGTAGTTGACATCATGGGTGTGGCCCCGTACGACGAGGAGGCTGTTAACGAGTCCGTGAAGAAGACCGGCAGATTGATGGTCGTTCAGGAAGCTCCGAAGACTCTGGGTTTCGCCTCGGAGATCATAACGCGGGCGAACGAGAAGGTGCTCGGATACATGGAAGCGCCCGCCGTCAGGGTTACGGGATTCGACGTCCCGTTCCCGTTCTACAAGATGGAGAGATGGGCAATGCCCGATATAGATAGGATCGTTAAAGGCATGAGGGAGGTATTGACCTGGTAACCGAATTCAAGTTCCCCGACGTCGGGGAAGGGATAACCGAGGGCAGGATAAAGACATGGTTTGTCAACGTGGGAGATCGATTGAAGGAGGATCAGGCCATGGCCGAGGTCGAGACGGACAAGGCCATCGTGGAGATGCCGTCTCCCGTGGAAGGGGCGGTTCTGAAGATCCTCGTTCCCGCGGGCGAGAAGGTCAAGGTCGGCCAGGTCATGGTCGTCATCGGCGATGAGGGGGAGAGCGTTTCGGCAGATACCGAAACGGAGGTCCCGAGGACCGAAGAGAAGGAGGAACCCGCTGAGGTCAAGGTTGAAGGGACAGGTCAGGAGAAGGTGTTCGCGCTCCCCAAGGTCAGGAAGATGGCCAGGGAAAACAACATCGATCTTACCAAGGTCAAGGGAACCGGACCGAAAGGGAGGATCACGGAAGAGGATATCGACAATTTCCTGGAATCCGGGAAGGAGGCCGTGTCCGAACCCGCGGCGGAGGCCCCGAAGAAACCGGCGATGAAGGTCAAGCTGAACTACGATTTCTACGGCCACATCTCGTACGCTCCCTATAAGGGGCTTCGGGAGGTCATTGCCGACAAGCTGACGACATCGAAGTTCACCGCTCCGCACGCCGCCGCCATGGACGAGGTCGACATGACGGATCTCTGGAATTTCCGGAAAGGAATGAACGAGGAGCTTTCGGAGAGGGACATCAAGCTAACGTTCATGCCGTTCATCGTCATGGCAGTGATGAAATCCCTCCGGAAGCATCCCCAGCTGAATTCAACACTTGATGAGGAGGCCGAGGAGATCATCATCAAGAAGTACTACAACATCGGAATAGCAGCAGATACCAAGGACGGACTGATCGTGCCCGTTTTGAAGAGGTGCGAGACAAAGGGTCTCATCGATATGCAGAGAGATATGGACAACCTGATAAAACAAGCCAGGGAGAGAACCCTGGATCTCGCGGATCTTCGAGGCGGGTCCTTCACCATATCCAATTTCGGCGCCCTGGGAGGGATCTACGGGGTTCCGATCATAAACTATCCGGAGGCCGCGATCCTGGGCGTGGGGAAGATAAGGGATCTTCCGAGGGTGGTCGACGGACAGGTCGTCGTGAGGAAGACCATGGGGATCTCCGTGTCGTTCGATCACCGGATCGTCGACGGAGCGGAGGTGGCCAGGTTCATCAACACCCTGAAATCGTATCTGGAGAACCCCGGAAGGCTGACCGCTCCTCAGGATACGGAGGAACATTGAAATTTCGATCTGTCATGAAGATGTTCCAGTCACTTTAAATATGGATTTTCCTCATATCGTATCGAGGAGAATATGAGGACCGCTGCACCGATCTGCATCTGTTCGGTGATTCTGCTATCTATTATCTGCGGATGTACCGATAACGGGGAAACCGAAACAGAGGTCGAACCTAAAAGCATGATGCTGGACTTTCTTTTCTATCTCAACTCCGGCGACTACTCAAAGGCAGTGTCGATGCTGATAACCTCCGACGGGGAATGGATTGATGATTCGGCGGATGATATACCGGAGATATTGGACTATCTTGTAGATACCTACGGATCTTCCGGAGAGAAGATCACAATCCACATGACGTCGATTCTGCGGGAGAAGATGTCAAATATTACCACAAATCCTCCGTTTACGCTGTTTCATTACGATGTCAGGTTAATGGTACCCATGAGCTATTCATGGGGCGAGGATCAGGGGATCATCGGTATCGATGTTGTTCATTTTCTGGAAACAGATCGATGGGGAATACTTGCAGATATCGATGATGTAACGGGATCTCTGGCCGTCATCCCTCTCAATCCGCAGGAAGGCGACATGGAGATAACCGTGGCTCCTAAGAGATCGGAGTATCCGGCGGGAATTGATTCCATACCGCTCAGCATAACAATCGAGAACGTATGCGGTCATCCGCTTGTAGTGGAATATCCGATGCGGATCGGTTTAAGCCATTTTATCGAGGCCTCGAACGGGTCCGGAATAATAGAGGTTAATGATTACCTGGATAGGGATATCGATTACATGATCTTCGAGATCGGTGGATCATGGACATATGATTTCGATATCGGTGCGGCGGATCATGAATTCATTTCAAATGGAGCCCCGTTTTCATGGGACATTCCGGACGAATATTCCGTCATTTTCACACACTACAGCTACGGTCTCGACAGTGTTGTCTTCGAATCTGATGAAATAATTATCGAGATCACGAGCGAGGGACGGTGATTTGATAACATGAAAAAATGGATGATAGTCATGTTGATTGCAATCCTTTCATCACTTGTTCTCAGCGGGTGTACTGAAAAGTCCGATGATGATGGAGAGATCGATACCCCCGAGGAAGCTGTCCGGGATATGTTCTCGGCGGTCGACGAGGGAGATTACGAGAGATGGACGGAGTATTTCATTTATTCGAATGGATCCTCCCTCAATGAAAACGAGAGCCGAAGGGAAGAACAGATCAACAGCATGATAGTCAGATGGGGAAGGAAAGGAGAACTTATCGAGGTAAATATTCTGAGCATAGAGAGGATCAGAGAGGAGAATATCAACAATGATTTCGAGCCGTTCACAAGATACTGGCTGAGAGTTGAAACTGAATTCGATCAGGAAGGAAATGTCAGTCGAAGTACGGAAAATTTCACCATCAGCCATCTCGAATTTTCCGGGCGGTGGGTTGTCGGAAGCTATGATGACGGAGAGGAGAAAGACACTCCCTTTACCACAATGATCTATACGAAATTGATTGCGGAAGAGACCGGGGCCTACCTAAGGATAGAGAATCTCGGATGGAACTACTATCACTGGGAAAGGATAAGGATACTGATCGACGGGGAGCCGATCCATGTGAAGGAGGCCGGTTCTACAGAGATGATCTGGGATGAAGGAATATGTGTGACCAATGATTATATGGGAGAGAAGGAAACACAGGAGATCGGATACCTGGTAAGATCCGACGGGAGCTATCTCGGTATGGAGATCGGATCAACTCATACTGTTAGTCTTGAGAGAACGGAAGATGACTTTCTATTCTGGGAGACTGATATCGTTGTTGAAGAGGCCTGAACCGAGGATTATCATGAAATACATCGATTTCAGGGATCGAATAATCGAGAAGCTCCGAAGAAGCGGTGAGGGAATGACATGGTCCGAGCTGAAGGATCGCCTCGATCTCCCCTATAGAACACCCTGCCCCGAATGGGTGAACAGGATGGAGAGGGAGAACGATCTCGTGAGGGAGAAGAAGATCGGGAGACCACTGATCTGGGAGATCAGAAAGAGATGATCTTTTGGGGGCAAGGATGGGGTGAGAACAAGGAAATCTCTTGGAAAACGACTGTCATATTGAGTGTGTTATCCTTATCGGGTTCAATTGATCGTTTTTTATTTATTATCCGGACCGCAGATAATTTCTATATAGGATGATCCTGTTTTATATGAGGGGATTAAGAATGAGAAAATCAAGAGGATTATCGGCATATATGATGGTAGCTATAATGATAACTACCTCATTTTCGTTTTTATTTTACAACATATATGGCGTATCAATTGATATCGATGCATTGGGGAAGAATGATATCAAGGATACGGAAATCATGACCCGGGGAGGATATTCGGTTTATGACGGAGATACTGATTGGAATATAATTTTCGAAACCATCGACGACATCGAAGGAAATTTAGGTGTTGATGTAAAAGATGGCATGGTCGAACCATTACTCGATATAGGTACCGCTACACCGGTAATTCATGAGATAATGGATCTATCAGAATATAATCAAGCATTCAAGGGTTCTCAAAATCAAATGGTTATGGTAGACAGATCTTTGTTCTATGTCTATTCATGGCTCAACGGAACAGATTATCAGGTGAGTATGATCGGATCATATGACTATGGCATCACTTGGACTTCTGCAGTGGATGTATGGCGTGGACCAGCGAGATTGGTAAGACTGCATCTGTATGAATGGAACGGCGGCCTTTATATATTTATAATAAAGCAGATGGAGGATAGAGCGGATAACAAACTATATGCCGTGTCTTCTCCGATCTCAAAATGGACAGATATAAGATCAGCTGCAATAACGACAATACAGGACAGTTATGCGATAAAGATGGATGTGGCATCCGATAGTAATTATATTTACGTTGTTTCTCAGGTTGCAGGTGATCTATCCGGTTTGTTCTTCTATTTTGATGGACAGAGGTGGTCAAGTCCCATAGAGGCTGTGGAGGAACCCTATTGTGGAAATATCGGCATTGAAGTTGCTCAAATCGGTTCAACATCCAAGATCATGTTCTTTTATTCCAGATACTATGAATCGGGATCTCCTGCCGACGGGTATGTCTATATGAAATATTCCACAAACCTGGGTTCAACCTGGAACAGTTATGGGCCCGTCATGGATGATGTTAATGGCTATTATTTCGTTAATTGTGTAAATATCAACGGAACACATATCCTATTTTCGGACCACAGGTACGATGACGAGTTGACGATGGTAATATCCCGTGATAACGGTATTACCTGGAGCGGGGAAGTGAATCTTATTAAAAACAGAGGAATGAGTACTTTGATGCCCTTTTTTAGTACCACATACTCTGTATCATACGACGAATATATCAACAGGTTGTATCTGATATATGAAGACTCGGCGGATAGAATTTGGTATGTTTTTTCAGATGATTATGGATCGAATTGGATACCCGAACCAAGTGCAGTGAAGATATCGGATCCCGATTCATTTGATCCGCTGATTTGCACCGATTCATCCCTTGTTTCATTTATGTATAAAAGTGGATCAACCTACAATGCAAGGATGAAATGGTTAAATTCGTACTATCCGGTATCCGGATTTAGAACCTTGGAACATTCTCCTCCCCTGATCTCGAGCTGGGACAGGATCGGATTTGATGTATTCACCCCGAACAAGACATATGTCCATTA
>JBLIRG010000023.1:0-24659 GCA_049472195.1 Thermoplasmatota archaeon | reverse complement strand
GAATGGCCCGACTCGCGCAGATCAACCCCCAGGCGGCGGCGATCCTGGTTATTGATGCGCCGGGTAAATTCGCGCGTCATGCGGATCAGTTCATCTACCGGGAATACCGGACCGTCCTGGATTTCATGAACAGGAAGCTCATGATAGAGGGGACCAAACTCCACGTATTCGATTCGCTCGATAAGTATGTAAGAAGGTACATCTCGGATGAGAACCTCAGGAAAATACTGGAATACACCATAGTATTCCTCGGCGGAACCCCGAAGAAGAGCCCCGCCATGTACGCGCTGATGTCCCACGTGGACTTCAATCTGGGCGTTTGGTATCCCAGGGGAGGCATGGGAATATTATCGGAGGCTTTCCATAAGCTCGCAATGGAGCAGGGGGTAAAATTCAAATTCAACTCGGAGGTGGATGAGGTTGTAGTGGAAAACGGATCCGCTGCCGGTGTCAGGATTGGCAAAGAGTTGATAGAATCCGACATAGTCATCTCTAACGCGGACCTCCCCCATTCCGAAATGAAGCTTCTGGACAGGAAACATCAGACATATCCAGAAAAATACTGGAAGAGAAAGGCGATCGCCCCCTCCTGTTTGCTTATGTTCATCGGTCTGAACAAGAGGTTAGAGGGGTTACAGCACCACAATCTTTATCTCTCGCCCCAGTGGGATGATCATTTCGAGAAGATATTCGACAGACCGGAATGGCCGAAGAATCCCTCGTACTATGTCTGCTGTCCGTCGGCAACCGATAAAACCGTGGCGCCGGAGGGCTGCGAGAACCTTTTCTTCCTGGTCCCGGTAGCTCCGGGTCTTCGAGACGGCAATGAGGTCAGGAAGGAGATATCGGACAATATTCTGGATCATTTCGAGGGGCTTATCGGCGAGAGGATCAGAGACTCCATGATAGTGATGAGGATCTTCTCCCACAGGGATTTCAGATCGCAATACAATGCGTATGAGGGCACAGCCCTGGGCTTCGCCCATACCCTCAAACAGACTGCAGTATTCAGACCATCACACTACAGTAAGAAGGTAGGGAACCTGTATTACACGGGACAGTATGCCCATCCAGGAATCGGCGTTCCGATGGTTGTGATTTCATCGCAAATACTTGCCGGGGAGATCGTGAAGGAGCATGGCTGACGACGAATTGACGAGGATATTCAAAAGGGGGAGCAAAACATACTATTACAATTCAATATTCTTCCCCAAATCCGTGAGACGGGATGTCTTCATACTCTACGCGTTCGTCAGGAAGGCCGATAATTACGTGGATTCCATTCCCCAGAAGGAGGAGGAGTTCAAAAGGTTCGTCATGGAGCATGCCAGGTCATGCAACGGGGAGAGATCAAACGATCAGGTCCTGGATCCATTCTGCGATCTGTGCGAGAGGAAGCAGTTCGAAACATCATGGGTGGAGGCATTCCTTGACTCCATGAGGATGGACCTTCGGAAGAAAAGATATCACACCATCGACGAGGTTCTGGAATACATCTACGGTTCGGCGGAGGTGATCGGGCTGATGATGTCGAGAATAATCGCACTGGATCCGTCGTCCGACGATCACGCCAGGTCCCTGGGCAGGGCCATGCAGTATATTAATTTCATACGCGATATAAACGAGGATCTGGATCTTGGAAGGATATACTTCCCCCTGGATGATCTTGACGAGTTCGGACTTGAAACCCTCGAACACGAACATGTAAGGAGCAGGCAGGAACAATTCAGCGGTTTCATGAAAAAGCAGCTGCAGAGGTACAAGGAATGGCAGATGGACGCTGAAAAGGGATTCAGGTACATACCGAAAAGGTATCTCGTCCCTATAATGAACGCCTCCGACATGTACAACTGGACCGCGGGGAAGATCGAAAACGATCCGATGATCGTTTACAGGAAAAAGGTGAAACCGTCCAAGCTGAGGATCGTGTCCAACGTTATTCGAAAGAAGATCACTCTCTGATCTTACAAACAAAAGGCTTTGGTATGATGATAATCCGGGATTGGATCGGCGAAAATTGGGCTCCGGCGCTGATTTACTGTTTCTTTTCCGTCGGACTCATAGGGCACATCGTCGGCCAAACCCATGATTTCATGATGGATCTGACGCCGATATTCCTTCTACTCATGGGCATAGCCGTACTCCTTCCGATATTTGCCGGGAAGTTATGGAAAACCATATCCTGGCTCGCCGTCATCTATCTAATCACCCTTGCCATAGAGATAATAGGCGTGAAAACCGGCCTCATCTTTGGAGCATACGATTACGGTGAAACCCTGGGACTGGGATTGATGGGGGTCCCGCTGGTGATCGGATTCAACTGGACCCTGATAATCATCGGATCGGTATCGATATCAAACAGGGTGGTCAAGAACAGATACCTGTCAGCCGTGGTTGCGGGATCCATGGCCACATTTTTTGACATCATACTCGAACCTGTCGCCATAGAACTGGATTACTGGGCCTGGGACGGAGGGGCCATTCCTCTGCAGAATTACATCGCCTGGTTCCTGATAGGAACCGTTTTCGCCTTGACATACAACCTGCTGTCACTGAAAGCCAGGAGCAGGCTTCTGATCCATTATTTCTTCGTCCAGACACTTTTCTTTCTCTTCCTGAGGCTGGACATGGCCGTGTGAATAAGCATGATCATTCGATATTATCTCTATCTCTTATCCACAACCTTGATAAGGTGAAAACCGAACTGCGTCTGGACCGGCGTGGAGACCTCTCCGGGATTGAGTGAAAAGGCTGCTGTCTCGAACTCGCGGACCATCATTCCCCTCTTGAAATATCCCAGATCACCCCCCTTCCTTCCTGACGGGCAGGTGGAATGCTTCCGGGCAAGGTCCTCGAACCTTGCTCCCGCCCTGATCTTGGTCAGTATCTTGTCCGCTTCCTTTCGACTTCCCACCAGTATATGGCTCGCCCTGACCTCATTGACCAATTGATCACCGCTTCCGAATCATCGGATAAATATTTAATGACTGTGAAATCACCTGCATCTTTGTGGACCGGCGTCAACGATATTTCCATGGATAATTCCATCTAAATCGGGAATTTTCCGTAATGGTCGATATTGATGCGAACTGCAAAATTTCTTATGTATTAGAAAAAGGCCGACACAATGTTTATTAAATTGTGGACTCGTTACGATCGTGATCATAAGACATTGTACATTTCTCCGTTGGAGTGATAGTCTTGAGCAAGAATCGAATCCTCTCGTTTTCGGTTCTCCTCTTGCTGGTGATGATCTCCGGGGTGCTTCATGCCTCCGGGGGGGATGAGGAGGATCGGAACATCAATGAAATAGTTGGAGCACCAGTCAGGACTACTTCCGCCCAGGGAACGGAATATATCATCCAACCGCCTTCGATCGATCTCATTGACAGCATGGAAAACGTATCCGTTGTGGACGGGGATCGGATCGCATTCGATCGGAATGTCATCAGGGAGTTTCACGATATTCCCGCCTCCCCTGAGACCAATACAGACCTTCAATCCGGAAAGAACATAGCGGTAACCGGACATCTTTCCTTCTTCTCCCTTATCCGCGGTTCCTCAACCGAAGGGTGGTTCTCTTTCTACCTGTTCAGATACGACGACAGGTTCGATGAAATCGATCCGCCTGTCCTGGTTTACAACACAACATCCTACTCATCAGCGTCATCGAGACTGCACATACACGACGGCATGATCTTTTATCTCATGAGCCTGGAATCACCGGACCCCTCCAAGAACAGGATATTCGTGAAAACGGTGAACGTGACAGAGTGGTACAACATCTCATCGATCCCCGAGGCAAGAATAGATGACGAAGGGTTCACATCATTGAATGCCGAGATAGCAAGCGGCGATGACGCCACCGTTGTTCTGTGGACCTCCTACGAGAACGAGCCCGACAGATATTCGATTTTCAAGGACGGAAACTGGGGAGCCCCCATTTTGGTCCCTGTCCAGGGAACGGTATACTGGCCCGTCGAGGTGGACCTGTCGGGCACGAGATGGATATACCTCTATCTCACAACGGGCGACGGAAGATTCATAAATTTGACGAAAACCGCGGATGGCGGCAAGACATGGTCCCCGGTAAAGAACGTGCTCTTCTCAAACAAGGGCATCACATCCGTTTCAATAATACAGGCGCAGGACAGATTCCATATGGCCGTCGTTCACAAAACGGTCAGGGAGATAGGATACAGCAGAAGCCAAAACGGGGAGTCGTGGCAAGGGATCAGAACTGTGGCGGAATACTCGATCAATTACCGCGATCCGATCCAGGAAGCCTCAATAGCCGGAGACGATGCCCAGATAATGATAATGTACGAGAATCTGACAGGGAGGATATCCTCCATCGTTTCCGAGGACAACGGAGACACGTTCTCTTCCCCGTTCCGGGTGTCATCATATTATTCCCATCATCCGTCATTTCATCCCGGTAAAAGATATTACTCTTTCATCAACGGAACCGATCTGGAGATCCGGTGGTTCGAGGCATCGAGAACCGGGTTCATCAGGACCACGCTGATATCGCCCCTGGCCCTGAGATCATGGGACCGGATAGGGATATTGTACTCGGGATTTAACTCGGGAGGCCGGATCGATCTGAGGATATTGTCCGGCAGGGGGGGATGGCAGGTCTATCCCGCTTCGGGATATGAAGACGCACTCTCGTACCCGGGAGGCACTATCGGGGATCATGATTACAGTTCCGTGATCGATCTTACGGGAAGCTGGACAGGGGTTCCGGACCTGGAAGCATCCGTTATCATGGAGATCGAGCTCGAACGGGGCGGGTACGACAAACCCTCCCTCAACCGGATCTCGATTGACTACACCACATCCTTCCCCATGTCGGAGGATTTCACCGAACCGGCACATCTGTGGTCATATGATAACATGACCCTTGACGATAACGGATTGACCCTGTCGGATTCCAGGTATGTGGGCCACCTGATCATCGGACCGATCAGGAAGGAAATTAAATGGCCCGATGTCCTCGGTATCGATATAGACTCGGTGAACGACAATATCGTTCTCAAATCGGAGATCCTCCGGGATGACAGGACACCTTACAAGGGTTTTTCACTATCGGATTCCAGGTCGATGAAAGACATCGATTCCCCGAATTACATGAAATGGGCCGACAGGTCCTTCCAGGATCTGCCTGACACCATCGATGAGATCTACATACACATAACACTATCGACGCAGGTACCCGGTTTTCTTCCCGCCGTCACAAGGGTAACACTCGATTATTCCAGACCCCCGGTCATGAACTCCGCGGTCGTTGACAGCAACATGATCGCAAGGGGAGAGACTGCTACCGTATCCTTCGACCTTTTTGACAGGGAGGATCCGATCCAGGACCTCGATATAATGATGCGCAGCAGACTCGTGGGTCAAACCGAATGGTCCGATTCGATGCTTTCCGGCGTGATGTTCGATGACGGGCTCCTGCTCATGAAATTCATAACGGATTACGGCACGGAGGTGGGAGAATACCGCTTTTCCGCATACTGCATGGATTCAAACGGGAACACCTCGATGGAGACCGAGCTTGATTTTTCAGTTGAGGTTATCAACAACCGGCCCACACCCCCCCAGATTTTCACCGATCCGCCGGTCCTGTACCACGGGACCGATCTTAGGGTCGGGATAATCCAGGACGGCGCGGACCTCGAGACACCGACGGAGGATCTGAAGTACAACATTCGCTTCATCAAGGAAGGATTCACTCACAAGGAGGTTCTGAACACATCGGAGAGGTCCGTATCCCTGGGCGCCGGAATCCTGAGGAAGGGAGATGTGTGGAATGTCGAGGTAAGAACCTGGGACGGAGAGGAGGAAAGCGCTCCCTCGACCCTTCCTGTCTACGTCTGGAATTCGGGACCGGGGATCGGAGATCCACCGGAAAATATCACCATATCGGAGGATTCCAACGCATCCTCGTTCGACTTCTCATCATGGTTTCAGGATCTGGACGGAGATTTTCTCGACTACGAAGTAACCTCGTCGGAAAATATCACTGCGGTCATCGAATCCGGGGATCTGCGTATCGTACCGGCAGTCAATTTCCACGGCGAGGAGATCATCACGTTGAACGCAACGGATGGAATGGATGTTGAATCCGTCGATATCAGGATCATAGTCACCTCCGTCAACGATCCCCCTCACATAGATGCCATCCCGGATAGAACAGTGTTGGAGAGGGAATGGATCTTCGTTGGAATAAGCTCCCGCGACGAGGCTGACGGAGATCACGTCACCGTTACGAGCAATATTGCCGATCTGATCCCCGGAGTGGAGGAGGGTGTCAACTACCAGATCTCGGCCAACGGGAGTTTCTATTTGAGACCGGACAACAGCATGGTGGGGAAATACACTGTGGTCGTGTCTGCTTTCGACGGCATGGACCGTACCAACACCACATTCAATCTTACCGTCATCAACGTAAACGATCCTCCCGGAAAACCCGTCATCGAGATCGATGAAGCGGACATGGTCATCATCGGTTCGAGAACCATCACTCTCAGAGCGAACTGTTCCGATCCCGATATGCTGTGGGGGGAGGAACGGCTCTCCTGCGAGTGGAGCTCCGACCTTGCAGGGGATCTCGGTACCGGCGAGGTAATAAACGTCACCCTTCCCCCCGGCGAACATGTCATAACTCTCAGGATCGAGGACTCTGAGGGGCTCCGGAACGAGACATTCACCAGGATCACCGTTCTTGCGGACTCCGGGGAATCGGGGGAGCCGATCAGAACGATCAGCCTTCTGATAATATTGGGGATCGTATTCTTCCTGATCGGGCTGATAATCGGGATCGCCGTCCTTGTTTTCTCCAGAAAAGGGAAAGAAAGGGCGAAAGAGAATGAGGAAAAGACGGAAGAACCCGAAGGAGCGAAGAAGGAAGGGGATGAGGAAAAGAGCGGTTCCACGGATGATAATGCGGATAAGAGGGAGTCAGCCGATGAGGCTGAAAGAGAAGGCGGGGACAACGACAAGGAGGCGAGCTAGATGATCGGAAGGATCATTCCCATATTATTGATGTCTCTCATGCTTACAGCAGTGCCATTGGACGGATCCGAAGGACAGACAGAAGACGGATTCGCAACAACGGTAACTGCAGAATTCGACGGCACCACGGGCTCCGTCATCGAATCGGGATACAATTTCAATTTGGGATCCTCCCCCACCCATTTCGTGGAGAACATGGGGCAGATACCCAGGGAGGACATCTATTTTTACAGCGCGGGAGGTCCGGCCAGGGTCGGATTCATGGAGAGTTCCATATTATTCTCGATGGCGGACCGAAAAAACGGCCACGCGTACGTGATGTCGTTCGACGGATCCGAAAGATCGATTCCCCGGGCCCTTGAACCGGCGGATCATGTCAGCAATTACTTCATTGGGTTCGAGGACAAATGGATAACGGGCGTCAGGAGCCACGGCCGGATCACCTATTCTGATATATATGAGGGGGTGGACCTGACATGGTATATCGACGAATCCGGTCTGAAATACGATCTCCTGCTGGATCCGGGGACCGATCCGGATATGATCCGGATAAGATACGAGGGAGTCCCGATTGAGCTCCGCGATGGGGATCTTCTGATCACCACATCGATAGGCGAGGCAAGGGAGGATTCGCCGATATCGTTCCTATCCGACGGAACACCCGTTGATTCCGAATGGAGGCTGAACGGCGACGGCTCCGCATCCATAACGGTCGGGGATTACGATATGAGGAAGGAACTTGTGATCGATCCGGGGATCATGTTCTCCACCTTCGTCGGAGGATCCAATTTCGATGAGGCGGTTGCCATGGAGATCGATTCCAGCGGATATGTCTATGTGGCGGGTAGGACGACATCCAATCCATTTCCGACCGTGACAGGTTCCTACGATACATCTTACTCCGGGGGGACGAACGGGGATGGTTTTGTTCTGAAGCTGGATACCGACGGCGGTTCCCTCATCTACTCCACGTACCTCGGAGGATCGGGCGACGATTTTCTGAACGATATGACCATAGACTCAAGCGGAAATGTCTATGTTGCTGGTCAAACTTATTCTACCAATTACCCCACGCAGAGCGGATCATATGATACCCTGTATGCCAACAACGGTGACGCCTTCGTGACAAAGCTGTCATCCACCGGAGCATCTCTCAGCTACTCCACCTTCCTGGGGGGATGGTGGGAGGACGGCGCAAATGCGATCACAGTCGATTCCAGCGGAAATGCTTACATCACCGGTGAGACGTATTCACAGTCAACATGGCCCCAGTGGAGATACCCGGTTACAAGCGGATCGTACAGTCAGACCTACAGCGGCAACCAGGATTCCTTCGTGACCAAGATCAATTCCGGCGGATCATCGCTCACGTATTCGTCATACCTCGGTTCGAACGCAAATGACGAGGGATTGGCGATCGCGGTCGATTCTAGCGGGTATGCATACGTGACCGGCACCACCACGTCGACCGGCTATCCTACCACATCGGGGGTATACAGCCGAACACACCGGGGGAGCAACGAGGCGTTCATCACGAAATTCAGCACGGCAGGGTCAGCACTGTCCGCATCCACCTTCATCGGGGGGACGAACAACGACTACGGCAGATCCCTGAGCATCGATTCGAACGGCAACGTGCTTCTTGCAGGGGAAACGAGTTCCAGCGGGACAGGGTCCTTCCCGACCACCAACGGGGCGTTTGATACCACCCACAACGGCAACTACGACGCTTTCGCGTCCCTCCTCGATTCGTCACTGGTCTCCCTTTTATATTCAACCTTCCTTGGAGGCTCGGGAAATGATGCTGCCCGCGATTCCCACATCGATTCCGACGATAACGCGTATCTTACCGGATATACCTATTCCGGCAACTTCCCCACGACATCCGACGGAATGTTCACAACCCGGCCCGGGAACGAGGATGTGTTCACATCCATACTGAACCCGACGCTTTCGACCCTGGATTATTCCACGTATATCGGATCCGATCAGGATGAACTCGGAACCGGGATAGCTGTCGACGACGACGGGCTGGTGGTCATCGCCGGGACAACCACTTCCCCCTCATTCCCGACGTCATCCGGGGCTTTCGACACCACGCACAACGGAAACGCGGACGTTTTCGCATTGAAGTTCTTCCCGGCGGATTTCTCCCCGTCGAACACGCAGACGAAATCCGGATATTTCTACGTTAATGTCACCTGGGACGAGCCGGATTCATCATTCCTCTCGACCTACACACTTCTCGGTTACAGGGTATACCGCACCCTCGACAGCATATCCTATGAGATCTTCGACGTACCCGCATCCGATGAGTATCTCAACAACACCATATCGGATTTCACCAAGCGGACCTATTCATACGGGATTACCGCGGTTTTCACGACCATCGGGGAGAGCATGTGGAGCGATTTCGCCACAGGATCACCGGACGTCACACCCTTACCGGAAACGCCAACCTGGGATCAGGGCGATATGAGCGTTAACATCTCCTGGGATCTGCTTTCTCCCGCATTTCTCTCGATGTTCGACATATCCTACACTTTGTACAAGGGGTTGTCTCCGGGGTACATGCTGCCCCTGGCCGATATGGGCCTTGATACATGGTACAACGACTCGGAAATCGCCCCCTATCCCGGCGAGTACTACTACGCGGTCTCATATCATATCGAAGGGATCGGAGAGAGCTACATCTCCGAGATCATCGAAACAAAACCCAATACTCCTCCCGGACCGCCCTCCAATCAAACCGGGGAGAGGGGCTACCATTCGGTCAGTGTGAGCTGGAACCCCCCAGCGGATTCCGGAGGGCCTGCAGTGGACGAATATCAAATACTCAGGGGATTGAGCCCGGACAACCTCGTTCAGATCGACACGGCCGATGACCAGACAAGATCATACGTGGATCCCGTGAAGCCGGGTATCACCTATTACTATTCCATCGCCTGCACGAACCGGCTAGGTCAATCTCCCATCCCGCCTCCGTTCTCGGCAATGGGGCTTTCGACCCCGTCCGCTCCCATGAACCTGTTCGCCGAAGGCGGGATCGGCCTGATAACCGTCAGCTGGACACCTCCATCCAGGGATTGGGGGCTTGCAATTTCAGGATATTCGCTTTACAGGGGCACCGACGTATCAACGATGTTGCCCCATGCGGAACTGGGACCGAAGGTTCTGAATTTCGTGGATACCGTTGAGAACGGTGTCGAATATTTCTACTGGATCGCCGCCACAAACGAGTTCGATGAAGGAGCCCTGGCAGGACCGGTGTCGGCTGTTGCGCAGACCGTCCCCGGCGGAATGGGGATCAGATCACTCTCGGTTTCCGACATGGCCATCACCCTTCACTGGGAGAAACCGGAAGATGACGGAGGTTCTCCGATCACGTACTATAATGTTTACAGATCGATCAGCGGTGTTAACTTCGAGCCGATAGGAATGGTACCAGCGGGAGTCTACAAATACCGAGACGATGGTCTGTCGAACGGAGAAACCTACAGATACAAGATGAGCGCCAGCAACCGAAACGGCGAGGGCGGCCTCTCAGCCGAAGTTACCGCAACGCCGGGAACAGCCCCCGACCGGATATCCGATATCGCTCTTTATCCGGTCAAACGGAAGATAACCGTCGAGTGGTCTCCCCCGACCATCACGGGAGGGAGGCCGATACTCAGCTACAGATTATACAGGGGGAACGGCCCGACCTCGCTTCAGCCGTATTTGACCCTGGATTCGGTCACAACGAAGTTCGAGGATACGGACCTCGATGCTTCACTGACCTATTATTACGCGGTCGCATCCGTCAATTTCTTCGGCGAATCCGATTGGTCTGCGGTGTTATCGGGCAAACCGTTCGATGTTCCGCTGTCTCCCCGGATAACGGATATCTCCGCCGGGGAATCAACGATCAGCCTTGCATGGACGGAACCCGAATTCAACGGGGGATCCCCGGTCAACCAGTACAGGATCGAATACCGGGCCGCTGATGATTCCGACTGGTACGACCATATCACATCTAAACGGTCGACGATATTGACCCAGCTCAGCTCCGGTTACACCTATATCTGCAGGGTCGTGGCCATCTCCGACATGGGAGAGAGCAAACCATCCGATACCGAGAGCATTATGGTAGGCAGGGTGCCCAATCCACCGCTGAAGCCAAAGGCCGAAGGGAGATCGGAGCATGTTGTCTTCTCCTGGGAGCCCAGACCCGTTGAAGAGCCTATCGTTCTGGCATATCGCATTTATTTCGGGAGAATGGACGATGACAACCTAACATTCCTTACAGAGGTTAAATCGAGCGTATCCAAGTACGAGATCCACGGCCTGATCAACGGAGTGACCTACTCGTTCCAGATAAGCGCGGTCAATATCATCGGAGAGGGCATCAGGACAACACCGCGGAGCGCAACGCCGGTGGGAAGACCCGAACCGATATCCGTTCTCTGGATAGAGGATCAGGGAGACAAGATGGTCAATATCAGCTGGCTTCCGCCGGAAAGCGACGGGGGACTGGACATCAGAAAGTACGAGATCTACCGAAGCCTGGACAATGAGAGATTCGTCACTGCGGGCGAGGTCTCCTCGGCATATCACTTCGTCGACAGGGGTGTTGACAACGGGAAGATGTACTACTACAAGATAACCTCCTACAATTCCGATTCTTCCGAGGGGGAATCTCCGTTTTCCCCCGTGATAACCGCCACGCCTGCGGGCACGCCCAAAAGTCCGGTGGATATCGAATGGGAGGTTACAACGGATGAGGTCAGGCTGACCTGGGCAGCCCCAGGCAATACGGGGGGAGCCCCGATCACCGGTTATATTCTCTACAAGGGAAAAAGCGAGGAGGATCTGACCATCATCGCTTTCATGGATCCGGAAACCCTCGAATACACCGACAAGGATGTATCGGAGGGGACCTACTACTACCGCCTGGAGGCCCGGAACATCCATGGAATCGGAGAAGCGGAGACGGTCGAGGTGGATGTCCCTTCCAGGTTCAGCTATATTCTCCTCGTGATCGTCGCGGCGCTGATGATCCCCGTTATCATCTTCGCACTTGCCGCAGTGATCCCCAGGATACGGCAGAAGAGGAGGGAGAAGGAGGAAAGGAGAAAGGCCGAGGAGGAGGAGAGAAAGATACAGGAGAAGATCAAGAAGGAGAAACTTCTCTCCGACACGAGCAGCGTCCGGGCCTTCGGCCGTGCTCCTACCGCCCAGCCGCTTCCCAAAGGGGCGGCCGCATCCTCCCTGCCTTCCGGCGATGAAGCCGCACCCCAGATCGAGAAAACCCGCGAGGATCACGGATATATCAGACCGGCGGAATCGAAGAAGAAGAAAAAGGATCGGAAAACGGTTCTTCGGTCCGACGGCAAATCGATCGAGACAAGGGAGAAGGAGCACCATCCTGTAATGTCGGCCCCGATTAGATCAACAAAGGACGATCGTTTCTCGGAGGAAAGGAGAAGGGTGCTGGAGGAGGAGTCCAAAAAGGTGTTCACGGGCCAGCAGGAAGAGGGACCCGTTGAGTCACCGGAGGAAGAGATCCCCCCGTTCATGGCCGGGCCCGAGTACGAACCGGCCGTGATGGATGAACCGGAATCGATCGAGGATATTCCCGAATGGGGGGAGGAAATACCCCTATCCGAACCCCCTGCGGACGAGGACGAGGGAATCGAGTTCGACGATGAATTGGAGGAAATGGAAGAGTTGGACGAATTCGAGGAATTGGAGGAGTAGGGGCAGGCTAACCGCTCCCTTCACCCGTCCAGCAGTGAAGACAGAGCTTCTCCCTAGGGAGGCCTATGGCATTTACCATGTCATCGATCCTCAGATAATGCAGCGTATCTATGTCCAGGTCATCCGCAATCCATCTCACCATGTTGCTGAACTTGTCGCTGTCGGGATCAAGATATTCCGACACATCATCCAGATCATTTCCCTCGATGGCCCTGATCGCCCTTCTGGCGGCAAGCTCGCTCAGGCTCCGCGTCGACAGGTTGTAAATGCAGGGATACATGAGAGGGGGGCAGGCAACCCTGACATGGACCTCCCTTACACCGGAATCTTTCAATTTGTTTATCGTGAAGTTCTTCAACTGGGTTCCACGGACTATGGAATCCTCGCAAAGGACCACGGAGTTGCCCTCGATGGTCGCCCGGTTGGGAATCAGTTTCATGAGAGCGATCCGGTCCCTATGCTTCTGATCGAGCGGGAGGTAGCTTCTCCCGTAGCCCGGAGTGTATTTGAACAGGACCCTCCTGAACGGAACTCCGGACTTCAGCGAGTATCCGATCGCATGCGATGTGCCTGAATCTGGGACGCCCGCGGCCAGATCCGGTTTCACGTGGTCACGGAGTGCGAGAAAACCTCCGCAGTTCTCCCTGACCCTTTCCACGTTGATATCCTCGTACGTGGAGGCCGGGAATCCCGTGTATATCCAGAGGAATGCGCATGTCTTCATCTCCGGACCCGGCTCCTTCAATACCCTCATTCCCTCTTTTCCCAGAAATACGACCTCGCCGGGGCCGAGGTACTTCTCCAGGTCGAAGCCGAGGTTCGGGAAAGAACAGCTCTCGCTTGCAACAGCCATCTCGCCGTCCTTTTTCCCGATGGCGAGTGGAAGAACGCCCATCCGGTCCCTGGCCGCATAGATCCCGTCACCGGTCATGAGCAGGATCGTTGCGGAACCCTCGATCTTCTCCTGCATACGGGCAATGCCGGATAGTATGTCATCGCCCTTGTTTATGAGATTGGCCACGAGCTCAGTTGAGTTTATCTCGCCGTCGTTCAGCTCGGAGAACGTGATTCCCTCGCTCATCATCTCCTCGGAGAGCTCCTTGACGTTGGTTATCAGGCCGCTGACGCAGAGTGAAAAGGTACCGAATTTCGAGTGAAATATCAGAGGCTGGGGCTCCTTATCGGAAATGACGCCGATAGCCATCCTGGCATCTATCATGTCCGCACCCTCGTAGAATCTGGTCTTGAACTGGGAGTTTCTGATATCATGTATCTTCTTGATCGGAACACCCCGATCATCGATGAAGGCGATCCCGCCGTACTCCGTTCCAAGGTGGCTGTGGTAATCCGTGCCGTAATACAATGTCGAAATGCAGTTGCTATCGCTGATAACACCGAAAATTCCAGTCATTTGGCTACCCCTTCAGAGCGAGTGAGAAGTATGATATATAATTGTTCCTGAGACCGGACCGTAAGAGATCCAGGACGCTCTTTTATATCCCAAAAGGATTATGAAAGATCCATGAGATCGAAACCGCTTCTGATCGCTGTTGTCTCCGTTGCAATATTATGCGGGTGCCTAGGTGACGACCCGGTCGAGACCTACCCCGATGTGGAAAGGGAGGATCGGATCCCGGCCGATGCGGCGAAGATGCTGCCCGAAGGGGATGATCATCCTCCCGTGCTGAATTCGGACGAGTTCGAATCCCCCATTCCGCTTCCGTACCCGGTCAATACGGCGGGAGCGGAGGATTCTCCGTTCATACTCCCCGACGGGAAAACGCTTTATTTCTTCTTCACTCCCGATGTGGATGTCCCGCCGGAGAAGCAGATACTCGATGATGTTACCGGCATCTACGTCAGTGAGAACAGAGGCGGCGAATGGGGGAAGCCGGAGAGGGTTTGGCTTCAGGACCCGGGAAAACTGGCGCTGGACGGGGCCGCCTACGTCGGCCTCGATATCATCTGGTTCGCCTCCGCGCGGGAGGGATACACCGGAGTCAACCTCTTCACGGCCGAACTGGTGGACGGCGAATGGAAGAACTGGAGGTACGTGGGTGACGATCTCATGGTCGATCGGCAGGTCGGCGAGATGCATATCCATGGGGATGATCTGTACTATCATTCCGATAGGAGCGGGGGATCGGGGGGATTCGACATATGGATGATATCGAGGGAGGACGGAGGCTGGTCCGATCCCGTGAACATCGAGGCCGTGAATACGGAGGCCATGGACGGATACCCTTTCATATCCGAGGACGGGTCCGAGCTGTGGTTCACCAGGACATACATGGGAACGCCGGGGATCTTCAGATCGGTGAATGTCAACGACTCCTGGAGCGAACCGGAGCTGATCGTGTCGCAGTTCGCCGGGGAACCCACCCTTGATACGGACGGGAACCTGTATTTCGTCCACCATTTCTATGAGAACGAGGCAATGATCGAGGCTGATCTGTACGTCGCTTACAGAAAGTGACTGAGACAGTGTACTTTGATGCCAGGATTATTATAAGCGGTCAGCGAATATTGATCCGGATCAGGGATCCGGTGAGATAATGAACGGAACTGCTGCTGTGCTCATTGCTCTTGTCATCTCGATTCAGATCATCCCCCACACCGTGAACCATGAGGAGGGGGCAGTGCTTGATCCGGATGATTCGGAGATCCCGGTGACAACATGGCCCGACGGGTTCGGACCCGGAGGTTTCCGGGACATCGGCGTTGATCGTTCCGGACCTGATATCCATGAGGTGGTCTATTCCACGAAGGACCGGGAGAAACACGGAGGATTCTGGGGCGGAAACGGAACGGAACTGGTCCTCCTCCTGGTGGATTCGGTTCTCCACCCCTCGATCAACGACTCCCTGCTGGGATACGTCAGGGATCTGGAGATCACGGGATACGCCGTTTGCGTCATCAACGGATCCTGGTCCTCGGCGGGGTCGGTCCGAACGCTTCTGAACGATTCGATGGATGAGGGATTGGTGGGCGCTGTCCTGATAGGGGACGTGATCGAGGCCTGGTACGAGATGGACAACCCGTCACCGTGGGGGCACGAGGAGTTCCCCGTCGACTATTACTACATGGACCTCGACGGCGGATGGGGTGATTCTGATGGCGACGGGATATTCGACTCGCATACCGGGAATACCGATCCCGAGATCTGGATCGGAAGATTGAGGCCGTCGGTACTTGGAAACGAGATATTCGACATGGAGAACTATTTTAGAAAGAACCACGAATACAAGAACGGATCCCTTTCGCTTCCCCATAATTCGCTTGTATACATCGACGATGACTGGGCTGCCTGGGCCGACAGCTGGAACAGCAGCGTCGCCCTCGCATATGGAAATGGAACGCTGGTTTCCGACGGCGCGACCACGATCCACACGGATTACGAGAACAGGCTCTCACAGGATCACGAATCGGTGCTTCTGGCGGCGCATTCACATCCATCCGGGCACGTATTCAAGATCGGCAGCGAGTACACGGGAGGTTCGACGTCCACCGCGGAGATAAAGAGCATCGATCCGCACTCCCACTTCTACAACCTCTTCTGCTGTTCCGGATGCAGGTACACATCAGCGGACAACATCGGAACCCAGTATGTGTTCTCGGACACGTACGGGCTTCTTGCCGTGGGATCGACGAAGACCGGATCCATGCTCAACTTCGATCCCTATTACGGACCCCTGGGCGTCAACGAGTCCTTCGGGGAGGCATTCAGGAAATGGATGAAGGTGCAGGCCGAAAACGATCCCAAGTGGTTCTACGGGATGACCATCCTGGGGGATCCGACCCTGACGACGATCCACGATGTCACCGTAAACGAACCGGACCTGTCCTCTCCGACCCATCCCGATCAGGACAGAAGCTACAGCGTCAACGATCCCCGCCTCGAATGGACAGGACCGGAGGACCTATCGGGGATCGCCGGCTATTATTACCGGCTGGACCAAGATCCGGACTCCGTTCCCGACAGCATGTCTGATACATACACGGAAGATCTATCGATCGCTTTCACCGACCTTTCGGACGGGATCTGGTACTTTCATCTTACCGCCGTGGACAGCGCCGGGAATATCGGGAAGGACCCGGCCCGCTACAGGATCGACATCGATACCGTACCTCCCACGGGTTCGGTCGAGATAGATTCCGAAAACGGGATCACCGTGAACAGAACTGTCTCGCTTACCGTCGGAGGATTCGACGAGAACGGCATAGAATTCATGAGATTCTCGGAGGACAGGCTGAACTGGACAGACTGGGAACCCTACAACGAAACCGGAATGTTCAATCTCTCCGAAGGGGACGGTGTGAAGACCGTGTACCTGGAGTTGAAGGACCGCGCAAACCTGACGAATACCGATGACTGCTTCGATACCGTAACCCTCGATACAACTCCCCCCAACGGCAGCCTGTCGATAAACGACGGTGATGCGTACACTACGAATCTGACCGTCAGTTATCATGTACAGGCGGTTGACCTTTCTGGGATCGAGAGCATGAGGCTCGGCGTTCCCGGTCAGCCCTTCGGTCCGTGGGAGGATTACGAGCCCTACGGGACGTTTACGTTCTCCCCGGCTGACGGCGAGAAGGAGCTTCGGGTCATGATGATGGACCTCGGGGGGCTGGTCTCATCAGTGAACATAACGGATACCATCATCCTCGATACCACGCCTCCCGAGGGTATCATGGGGATCAATAACGGGGACGTCTACACGACCGATCCGCTCGTCACGATCGCGATAACGTGCATCGACGACAATCCGGTCCCGGAGATACGCCTTAGGAACGAGGACGGGGAGTGGGGGGAATGGACGAACATATCCGATAGGATGGAGTTCGGACTGACACCCGGGGACGGGATCAAGAGGGTATATGCCGAGCTGCGGGACGAGGCTGGTCTTGTTTCCGACGATATCGTTACCGACAGCATAAGGCTGGACACGGTTCCGCCCAACGGATCCTTCGAAATAATGGGCGGTGATCCGTTTACCTCATCCCCGAACGTTACCCTCGATCTGTTCGGCGAGGATCGCTGGGAGGTCAGGAGCGTCAGTCTGTCAAACGACGGGATCAACTGGACGGGGTGGATCGATTACGAAGATGTGGTCGATCACGATCTGACGGGGGGGGATGGCGAGAAGACGGTTTTTGCGGTATTCATGGACGGGGCGGGATTGGTCTCGGATATCCTGAGCGATACGATAATCCTCGACACCACCCCTCCGACCGCATCCGCCGAACTCGCGGACGGTGACGGTTTCTACCTGAGAAACGTGAGCGGAAGGTTCCGCATATCATCCTCCGAACCGATCCAGCTGTGCAGATACGGCGTCAACGGCGATCGATTGAGCGGCTGGAGATCGTTCGATGATCTGCAGGAAATACCCCTCGGTGCCGAGGGTGAGAAGGAGGTCGTTTTCCAGTTCATGGACCTCGCCGGATTGATATCTGAAAACATAACGATCCCGTGCTTCGTCGATACGACCCCGCCTGTGATGACGCTCGATGTTGACGAATACACCTGGTATGGGAATTATGACGAAGATTCGGTAAAAGGCTACTTCGTATCGAATGATCCCGGGAGCCCTCTGTCGGGTTATACCATGTCCTATCAGAACGGACTGCACACAGAATTTTGGGATCTCAAAGGGATCAGATACTACGACGATGTCATTCGCCTTAACTGGTCGCTGATCCCCGAGGGCAGGAGCGGGGTCGCCATAAGCCTTTTCGATACCGCGGGGAACATGATCGGATCGACCTTCGATATATTGAAGGACACGTCCGATCCGGTGATCACCCTCATCGGAGACGGTTTCAGGGTCCGCGGGGACAGCGTCGATATCATGTGGGCCCCGGCGGACCCTACATCCGACATAGGTTCAATGTACATTACCGTGGACGGTGGGGAGCGGATCGTCGTGGACGAAGCGCCGGATAAGGACGGAATAATAACATACACGATAGAGGATCTCAAACCCGGGGAACACACGATCAGGCTGGTGGTCACGGATCGCGCGGGAAATTCCCGTGAGGAGATACTGATCGTCGAAATTCCGGACAGGGGCCTTCCCCTGCTGCCGGTCATCGTGATATTGGCGGTCCTTGCCCTGTTCGTCCTGGTCGGGATCGGGATGGTTATCAGATCGAGAAGAAGAGGATACGAAACATGGGAAGAGGAATGATCTCACAGGCTGATGTGGCAGCCTCCCCATCCGTTCTTCTCGAAGTATTTCTGATGATACTCCTCGGCGGGGTAGAACGCACCGGCCCTTGCGATCTCGGTAACGATCGGGTTCCGGAACGAACCTTTCTTCTCCCATCTCCCGACGGCGTCCAGAGCGGCTGATCTCTGTTTCTCATCGCGATAGAAGACCGCGGATCTGTACTGCGTGCCGACATCGGGTCCCTGTCTGTTCGGGGTGGTCGGATCGTGAATCGTGAAGAAGTGATCCAGGAGGTCCGTGTAGGGGATCTTTTCGGGTTCGAATTCGATCCGGACGGCCTCCGCGTGCCCGGTCCTTCCTGTGCATACTTCCCCGTATGAGGGATTATTGGTTCTTCCGCCCGTATACCCTACCGTTGTCCTCGTCACTCCGTCGAGCTGGTCGAAAGATGCCTGGACTCCCCAGAAGCATCCCGCTGCAAAGATGGCCGTTTCCATTTTCATCAACTGGTATTGAACATGAACCAATTGATATTTATCGGTTTGACCGAAAATATCAGTCGATCCTCCTCCAATGATATTTCAGTATCGGCTGAAGTCTTCCGTCGTATCGATGCCGGATCACATGGGGGGATCCGGCCTCCCGATCGATAGTTATTTAATGGAAAATATTCAATCAATTATTTCAACAGGGGGTTTTCTTGCATGAAATACTTCGTTACGGGAGCGACGGGGTTCATAGGCGGGCATCTTGCCAGGAGGCTTGCCGGAGACGGTCACGAGGTAACGGCCCTTGTAAGGGACCCGGAATCGGCGGATGATCTGCGGAAGGAGGGCATTCACATCCACGTGGGCGACATCACCGAAACCGACAGCATGGCAGAGGGCATGAAGGGATCGGATGGTGTTTTCCACACCGCCGGCTGGTATAAGCTCGGCCAGAGGGACTCTTCCATGGCCGAGAGGACCAACGTCCGGGGTACCATGAACGTCTTCGAGCTGATGAAGGACCTTGGTGTCAGGAAAGGTGTTTACACCAGCACACTGACCGTTTTTTCCCACAGCGGCGGGGAGATCAGGGATGAATCCTTCATATACAAGGGAAGACACCTCAGCGAGTACGACCACTCGAAATGGAAGGCTCATTTCGATATTGTGCGGCCTCTGATACTCAACCAGAGATTGCCGATAGTGATCGTAATGCCGGGAGTGGCATACGGCCCGGGAGACAACAGTTTCATTGGAAAAGGATTGGATGATCTCGTATCCGGAAAACTCCCGGCGCTACCCAAGGAGACCGCTTTCTGCTGGTCCCATGTCGATGATATCGTGGACGGACACATCCTTGCCATGGAAAAAGGTGCGGCCGGGGAAACCTATATCATCGGCGGACCGCCCCACACTCTCGTAGAAGCCATGGAGATCGCGGGTGATATCGCAGGTGTTAAGCCGCCGGGTATCAAGCTCTCCCCGGGAATCGTTCGGATGATGTCAAATGTCAACAAGGTGGTCAATGCCCTGGTTCCGCTTCAGGGATACTACCATCCGGAAACTCTCAGGGTCCTGGCCGGGACGACATATCTCGGAACCTCCGAAAAAGCCAGGAAGGAGCTGGGTTACAATCCCCGGTCCCTGAAGGAGGGATTATCCGATTATCTCCCGAAGAGAATGGAGGAGCTGAATGTAAAAAAGAAGTGAAGCCCGTTCCTCACTCCGCGATCTCGAATGTGATCGTATTGGACCTGACCTCCAGGGGATTTCTCGAGCCCCAGTAGCCGATGCTGATCTCGTATACATCAGGTATACTCCAGTCGAAATCGATGATCCCGGTATCGGTCTGCATCTCCGGGGCCATACCTGCCAGGTCAATCTCCCTGGTCTTCTTTTCTCCGGGTTCGAAAAGGGAGTAATCCGGCGAGTAATCCATGATGGGGTAGGAGAGTAGAACAGTCGATCCGTTGGATCCCGATATTGTGGGAAAGAGAGAGGAACCGAAGGAGAATGCCTCCTCCACGACCACCGCATGGTCCGCAGCGTTCTTCAACTCGATCCCAATCATCATGGAATCCGGCCGGACCTCATAGGTTTGAATATCCATTGAAATCGTGAGAACGAGATCTCCCTCCTCGGGATCGGGGCCGATCTCGTCGATCTCAAAACATCCTGCCGACAGGATGGCGATCATTAACAACAGAATAAGCATCGATCTCGGAACCTTCATGGATTCACCTGCTTGGTGATCAGTGTATATGGTATTTCGAATTTCCCCGTAGTGGTTTGTTCTTTTGCGGTATGTTAAAAACCGAACGGGCTTGAATCCAGGGCATGATGGTTTGATTTATGTTATTCTATATTACTGAATCAGATCCCCGGAGCAACATCAATGGTATTGTACAATATAATCAAATAACATTGAAATTATATTTTATCTTAATTTTATTACATGTTTCTACATTACAATTTTATTATATCATGTACATATATGGACAATAAATTGGAATAATATTTATATACTGGGCTCTCTGTTATATCTTTTTCTATAGGTAACCTATAGGTGGTGAAATTGTGTTAAGGCCCAAAACAAAAATAGGACTTAGTGGTGTGGCCATGGTGTCGCTGCTTTCCGCAGTGCTGCTTCTGGCCACGATGAACATAGGAGCCGTTGTGGCATACATCACTGTATTAGATGTCGACAGGAATCTCGATTTTGAGAATGACTATTCGTACTTTGACGTACAGGTCGACACGGATACCGAGGATGTTCCCGACGGATGGTATCCCGGATGGTGCGCACAGAGGAATGTACTGATCGGAAACGACTGGCCCGCAGAAGCCATGATGTGGAACTCATATGATCCGACACATCCTTTCCAGTCATATGACTGGCCTGAGGTTGTATGGCTGGTAAATGAGTACGATTCTCCGACCGACTACGAGTTCCCCTACCTACAGATGGCGATCTGGGGAATTCTCGGATATAATTATCTTACATCCGAATACGCCCCGGTTTCCCTTGCGGACCAGGCCATCGTCGACGGTCTGATAACGGCAGCTGCCACCCACGATGACTACATGCCTTCTCAGGAAGGAGACGTGTGGTTATACATCATATACGTATCCGACAGCGTCCAGAGGGTCATCATCGAGGTGCCCTTCGAGGAAGAAGAGGGCGACGGAATGGATGATACCGCATGGGCATACGGAAGCAAGGATACGGAGCTCTGGGATCTGAAGGGGAAGAATGACAAGCCTCTGACCAACAAATGGGGCTGGTACTTCATGTATGAATATGGGGACGGCAGCATGGCCAGCCCCGTAGTGAAAGAATTCTGGGCCGGAGCCGGACAGAACGATCTCAGCAAGGGCTGGGAGGCCGGAGAGATCCATATCTGGAACTCCGGTGGCACCTTATACATCAAATACGTCATGGATGATGAGGTATATCTGACCGAGGCTCACGTATACGCCGGGGAGGACGCCCCTGACACGGCAGCTCCGGGACAGTTCCCGTATAAAGCTGGAGATCTCGACTACGAGGAAGAGTATGCATTCACCATCGATGATCTTCCATCCGGATGGGATGAGCTCTACGTAGCGGTCCACGGCGTAGCCTGGTATTTCGAGTGATCGATAGATAGATGTTTCGGGCGGATCTGATCTTTGGATCCGCTCGATCTTTTTTTTTTATTTTTTTCTGTTCAGCCTTGGCTATGTACTAATCATAACGATATTTGTTAAATTCGAAACCTAAGTCGATGAGCTTGATCTTTGCGCCGCATTTCCATCATGATATCTTTATCGGTCTGGGATCTTACTGAGATTTTCTTGAAGAGCAGTTCATTCTATGAGCAGAAAAGCGTATCTGTTCATGGTCTGATCGTAATCGGATAATACCTGTATCGGATAGCCCAGGGCCCTAACGGTCGAATAAACATCGATGCCAAGGGCATCCGGAGTTGGTCTTGCCTGTTCCAGATGTCTGCAATCCTCTCTCCCGGGAGTACATGATCCGCAGAGCTCACAGGTATCCATCGGGAGAAGGAAGGCCTTCACATAACCGAATTTGAACAGGAACAGCTCCAGTTCGTACAGTTTCCGGTTCACTCCTTTGGTCCATTCGTGCCTGTCCTCGGGACGGTCCACCTTCTTCTCGAAATGGAAGACTGCGCATCTCGAATATTCCTTCACGAACCGTTCACATTCCTGTACGGACGGAACGTTCGGAGGACAAGTTGAGATGGATCCGTAGCTTTCACATCCGAACAGACATTTCATCCTGACCCATTGCGCAATCACTATCGTTTTCGGATCGATCCATTTGAAATCGGTGAAACCGTATTCTGCAAAGATCTCCTCAAGCTCCCCTTCCTTCATGAACACGAATATGATTCCGATCATATATAATCTGATTTTGTGATCTCCCCGATCTTGGAAAAGTATATACATCGATGAAAGGATACTGATCCAAGGAGGGATCGAGGAAAAGGATGGATCTGAGATCTAAATGGACGGTTCCTGATTTGGCGCAAAAAGGCTAATTTAAATGGGTGAAGGAACTCGCAGATAATCCATAACACGAAGGATATCTCACATTCTCAGTTATGATAAGAAATCCATCAACAATATAGGATCACTTGTCTACTATTCTACTTAGATTAAAACTACATGAGAAGACAGGATTTATGTATCACATCAATAAATATGAAAAGGGATACGATGGAATTCAAAGGGTATTCAATTATATTTTTCTCAGTCCTATTATGTTGTTGTCTAAATTCAAACACTACCGAAGAAAAGGAAATCGATAATATGTCAGAAATGGGAAATGTATTATTTATTAAGGAATATCGAAACGGATTAGGACCTCAATTTCATCATTTTATAATTATCACAGATACAAAAGAGATCTATGATTTTGCAATATTATGCAATACAACCCCTATGGACCATAATGGAGAGAACCATTTAAATGAAGTGGATAGAAATCAGTTATTCAGTTGGATTGTTGATGAGTATTATAATGAAATAAACTATAGTATTGATCATGAAAAATTTCAAATCATTCATTCAAATCGGTCAAAAATCAATGATCTAGATTATCTCAATTTGATTCAAAAAATCGAAGATACTGGTTTCAGAGAATTGAATAGCTCTTACAGTTACTATGGATTGTCTTGTTGTGGATGGCTACATTTCACAACATGGGCAGATAATGATCCCATTACGATTTCAATTTATTATAGTACAATGAACGGACCTGAGAAAATTCATAGTTTGAATTTGTATATTGATTATCTTTCTGAGAGTAACTTCAACGATCCTTTTGAATATTAGTATTTCACCACATATTGAAGTTTTTAAATTACATGCCTTTTCCCACCGTTAACGGCAATTTCACCATCGAGCATTGTTTTGTACTTCAATGTGATGGTAATCACAATAATCTCTAATATAATGAAAAGAAGAAACAAGATCCTTGAACTTAATATCATTATTTGTTATCAGCACTGAAGTTCCATCTTTTCCTTTTACAAACATTGAATTTGGAATGTCCTCACCAAAAGCACTTTCTGAAACAAGAAAAGAGATTTCATCCCAATTGAGTCAATTGTCGGAGTTGGTAGATTAAAGGATGATAGGTCCTAATCCCGACCTTTGGATTCGAAGTGCAGTTATCGAAAGAGGCGATATTTCTGTAATTGTTTATTTATGAACGGTTTACGGT
>JBLIRG010000022.1:0-17351 GCA_049472195.1 Thermoplasmatota archaeon | reverse complement strand
TTTAATAAATTTCTTTATTGTCAAAAAAGAAATTAGAAGAAATGGAATTAATATTACTATGCAAATCACAAAATATGATAATTCATTATTTAAGAGATTGATCACTATTGCATTTAACAGAATTAGAATAATTCCCAATGATACAAACGTTAGAATCGCATACATAGTGATTCCTGAAATTGATTTACCTTGGATCATAACATTCCAACGTGGAATAACATTTGATGGAGGAGACATATTGTTTTTTCTATTCGGTTTTGGATTAAATTCAATCTCTTCATCAAAGAATGACATTCACTATGATAACGACTTGATGATAATTATTAATTCTCTTTCCACCCCGAAATAGGAAAATCCATTCTCTTTCTACACTCCTAGTATTATCTGCAGGATCGCGGATCTAATTGCGTTCGGAGCGCAAAATACGACGAGATCCCTTTCCGATCTGTTTGATCAATCGGAGATTGATCACACACCAATAAATTGCATAGCAATTTATGACTGTCCCCCACAAAACGAAAAGTGGAAAGATCCAAGGATAAGATCCCGCAGATCATTATCTGCTCCATATCACTCATAGGATCTGATCTATTTCCATGACATAAACCATAACGAAAAATTTCCCCTCTCCTTCAAATCTACGGCGTATGAAAGGATTATATAAGACTTAAACCCAATTCAACAAATCGCACCAATGGTGGGAGAAATTGGTTGGTCTCAAATTATTGTTACTATAGTCCGTTGCAAAGATTCCAAGGAGTGCGGATTCTACACCTACCAAATGGTATGGAGCATCCCAGAAGATCTCAAAGGTCAGCTGCCCTCACCGGACAGGATCGCAAGCTCCTGGAAAATGAGACGTGAATATCTTTTTAAATGAACATCATTCCGATTTCCTGAAGACCAATCCAACCAGATCTACATGATTTGTAAAACTCATCAATATTAATTACAACCAGCATGATCACAAAGATCATCCCACATGTGTCGGATACCGATAAATACGATGATCATGGGTAATTGATCGATACGCAAATTCGAGGATCGGGATCGGGGATGATGAGGAGAACAGGGGAATTATACCTGGGTATCGTGGTTGTTTCGATAATGATATCGGCCGTGAACTGGGTGGTTTCATCGGATAGTGGGGAAACCGCCGCAGGGTTCGATGTCGAGATAAGATACGTTTCTCCCCATGGCTCCACCCACACATCGATCGGATCTGCGATCGAGAATTCCTCCTCAGGCGACATTATAGTCGTCGGTGACGGATTATATCGGGATCCTATCGATATTGATGTGGACTGGGTTACCATCATCGGGAATTCATCATCGCTCTGTCAGATCGAAATAAATGGCGATTACTCAACGGGAATCGATGTCAGATCCTCAGATGTCACCCTTGAAAAGATATCGATAAATATTTCCGGTAACCGCAGTAACGGCATTCGGATCGGCGGTGGTGGTTTCGAAATGAAAAACTGCTGTTTAATAGGAACCGGACACAATCTATCATTAGTACGAAAAGAGATGGAGATTGGTGACATTGTCATATCCGGATGCTTATTCAACATATCCGGAAATGAGTCACACTGCCTCGACCTGAATGGAAGAGGGAATGATGTTGTGGTTTCATACTCATCTTTCTACAATGAGGGGAGATCGTCATCCTGTATAAACTCCCTGGATCAGGAAGATCTGACGATCATACGGTGCAGTATAAAAACAAATATCACCGTCATCGGCGGATTCGGCCACCACGATCAGAGCCGCTATGATATGAATTACGGGATACGGATAGACGGCGGACGGGATATCGTAATAGATTCCAGTGACTTTTATTATTCCACAGGAAGTATTGCCTCCGATCGATTCCTGAGCCTACCTATGAAAACGGAGGTATATCATTCAGGAATGAAAAAGATCTTGAATTTATCCGTAACAGGCTGTACTCTCGGTTACATGAGGGACCATTCCAGATTTGATATCGATTCCGTGTCCGGCCTCAATGTTTCTAATTGCAGGGGTACAAGGCCAAGCTTGTGCATAATGGATGTCGGGGATTCAACATCGGGGCGTATAACTCAAATTGAGGATATGATCATTTCCATTTCGGCCTGCTCGAATATCGAGGTCTGGAACTGCTCCTCATATTCGTTATCCATTGCCGGTCAAGGTCTTGATATACACGATAACGAGATATTCATTCAGGATACCGGTTATACTTCATCATCCAACATGGCATATGTCTCCGGAAACAATATTGAGTTCCGAGATAACGTGATCACCGGTGTCAACAGCGCATTGTATATTGACGGGGAAGATATTATCGCCCGCGGAAACTCCATATCGACGAAATCCTACGTAAACCTGGTTTCCGGTATCGGTGTCGAAGGAAACAGCGAGAACATAACGATTCAGGACAACAACATATCCATCGTGACAAACTGGATAGGCTCTGGTTCTGCTGGCATATCCTGTTACGGCTCGCGAAATGTGAATATCACCCGCAACGTCATAACGATAGACAGCCACATGGTCCCGATACAGGATCAGCAAACCTCGATGGGGATCTGGAGTGACGGAATAGAGAAATGCATCATTTCAAACAATGAAATATCGGTATCAGGCAAACGAGGGAGCGGATTGTTTTTCGGCCCCCTTACTTGGATCGAACGCGGAAGATCATCAGGAAATACGATATCGAGGAACACGATAACGGTTGAAGGGGATTTCTCCTCATGCATTCGTCTGTACAACGGATCGGACAGCAATCATTTTCTGAACAATTCCGTGTTGATCGAAGCTGGTTACAACGCCAGCTTCGTTCATGCAAGCAGGGAAGTCGAAGAGTTACTAACATTCCGATCCACGAGCAGAATGCATTCCTCCGGACCGGATGTCATTCTCGACCGGATGAATCTGAACATATATTTCCCGGAGAAATCGAATGCCGGTCCAAAGATCTCCACTGTGAGCCTCCCCGTGAAAAAAACATCCATTGACAGCAGCTGCAGGTTGAGGGTATTTCAAAGGTTGTCATCGAGATCAGTTGATTATCGGGGTTTCGAGGTATTGAACGCCGATCATAGAATATTAAGTAGAGAGAAAAATTATTCATCCCCTTATTACGGAGGGGGATTCCTCCCTGATAAAAACGGATCGTTCGGTCCCTTCGTCGTCTGGGACAGGGAGTTTTCAGGATCGGATGAACCCGACATCTACAACACATCGATATCGGTCCGGGTCGAGATGAAAACTACCTGGAACGAAACCAGATCCCTCCAGGTAAACAAGGATACGGAGGAGATATTCCATGTTCCAGATCTGAATAATCCCGATATTCCCGAAGGTTTCAAAGCTGATCCAGTCGACCGATCGCAGGATATCAGGTTATCCTGGAATCCGGTTATCGAACACTGCACCGGCTACCTCCTGCAGGTAATGGACAACCTGACCTGGATCAAACTGGCAGAGGTGGGATCGGGATACTCCGATTTCTATCACGGCGGTCTTCCTCAGGACACATTGATGTCTTATAGGATAGCCTCGATTAACGGAAATATCCACTCTGCATTCAGCAGCCCGGTTCAGGTTACCACCGGCGACATCACACCTCCATCCTCCCCGTCGGGATTGAGAATTGTCAGATCATATCATGATGGATTCAAGATCGAATGGAATGAATCCCGCGACACCGATCTGGTTTCGACCGTCTGCGAGGCCGTCGAACCGGATTCCGAAATGACAGAATCTATCACACCGATCGGACCCGACCAGAGGACATACCGATTCGCAGGGCTCAAACCATCCACCTTATACGAGATCAGGATTACGATGATCGATGATGCTGGTCTTTCGAATTCATCCGTGATCGAGGGGCGGACCACCTCGGGAAATGGGATCTTGCGCCTGCACGTTAACTACAGCTCGATCGGGCCTCTATCAGGTGGCGCATCCGATGTAAATATCTACATGATCGATACCGGAGCAGAACATTGGGCAGGCATCACTGATAACGAGGGACACCTTCTGATCGAAAACATCACGATCCCGTCCCTTGTAACATTGAAGCTGGTTCCGGGTAAAAATGCCGGAATTGTCGGAAAGAGGGACGGATATCTGACCATGATAACGGACCCTTTATCGTTTGACCATCCTGACATGAGGATCCAGATGGATATCACCCTCGAATACTATGATTTCGATCCCCTGGGTACATCAGGGTCCATAACGGGAACGGTTTATTTTGAACCGCTGGGATTATCTTCGATCCCCGCCCCTGACTGCAGTGTCATATTGACCACCGCGGAGGGCTCGGAGATCAAAACATCCGCAACGAACGCATCAGGCGGATTCCGGATCTCGGGGATCCCGCTGTACTTGGAACTCAGATTAGCAGTAAGTCCACCCCCCGGATATCAAATTGATTACAGAGGAATCCGGACGGATTGGTTCAATCTGACCGCGGTTCAGAGGGAGAGGGAATTCACATTGTTCCTCGAACCGATCGGTGATATTACTTATTCATACGTCGTCGGCATCGAACCGGGGGAAAGCCCCATTAACGCCGGAGAGACAGTCTATATCAGATTCTCACATACGCTTTCAGTGGTTAGTCCTGATCCATTTATGATGTGCGATCCCGCGATAGATCCTCAAATGATCGGCATCTGCGACGATGGAATTGCGATTGCAGTTAAAACCGAAGGGCTGGATTACTCGACGGTATACCGCATCACCATCTCGAAAGATCTCCCTTTCGAGGATAATTTAACCATGAGAGAGGACTTCTATCTTGATTTCTGGATCATTGAACCGGAGAATAATGATAATCCGTTGAATTATATCCTCATTCCTTTGATCATGGTTCCGATCATCGTCATCATATCAATCAGTGCGGTGGTTTTTCTTTATACAAAATCTGATCTCCCCGAGGAGTGAGATCTTGGGGATCATCCTCTTATCAGAATCGTAAAATACCTCACCGGACGAGATCGCAAAGCTCCTGGAAGATGATGAATGAATATTTCACAGTTTTATGTGAATTTTTAAACATACATTCTATGGTTGAATGAAAATCAATATATATACATGGCATTCTTTATAGACCGACGGTCGGTCGGTAAGCCGTCAGGAAGATCCCGCATGACGAGAGAGAGAAAGGAGCACGAGGAGAGGAAAACGGAGATCCTCGACATCTCCGAGAAACTGTTCATAGAGAACGGATACGATGATACCTCGATCTCCGACATCATCAGCGAGGCGGGGATCGCGAAGGGCACCTTCTACCACTACTTCGAATCCAAGGATCACCTCCTGGAAGAACTTCTCGACAGGATCGTCGTGGTAATACGATCAGACCTCGATGAATTGGTCGACAGTGATGATCTGGACGCGGTGGAGAAGATCATAGGCATATCCCAGTACCTCAGGAACTTCGCCCAGGGCAAGGAGAAGATAGTCGACTACATCCACGAGGAGAGAAACGAACATATCCATTACAAGGTCGAGAAGATGATGACGCCTGCCCTCTTGAAATATTACAAGGGGATCATACGTCAGGGAATGGAGGAGGGTCTGTTTCATGTGGACTACCCGGACGAAACGGCGGTTACGTTCTTCGCCATGGGAAGCGCCCTGGGCGAGGGACGTCACGATCATGCCGGAAGGACGATCATAGACCCCCAGCTTTTCAACGCGGTGATCGACATATCGGAGAGGCTGCTCGGAGCGAAGCCCGGACTATTTCACGATTACATAAAAAGAATGGAGGAAGAGAGATGAACGCCGCAGGTGTAAAACCCGTTATAAGAATCGAGAACATGTCGAAATCGTATCAGATGGGAGAGGTGACGGTAAATGCGCTGAAGGATGTCACCTTGTCAGTTGAACCGAACGAGGTTACGGTCATACTCGGACCCAGCGGATGCGGCAAGACGACGCTGTTGAACCAGATCGGCGGTATAGACAGTCCCACATCGGGAAGGATCCGGGTGAACGGAGACGAGATCCAGAACCTCAGCCAGAGGAAACTGACCAAATACAGACAGGATAACATAGGCTTCGTATTCCAGTTCTTCAACCTGATCCCGAACCTCACTGCCAGGGAGAACGTCGAGTTCGTGCTGGAATACGTCATGAACCTTCCGGCAAAGGAGGTTCGGAGAAAGGCCGAGGAGCTGTTGACCAGCGTGGGATTGGCGGGAAGGGGCGATCACTATCCGTATCAGCTGTCGGGCGGAGAACAGCAGAGAGTATCGATAGCCAGGGCCCTCTCCAAGAATCCCAGGATACTCCTGGCGGACGAACCGACGGGAGAGCTCGATTATATGACGGGCAAGATGATACTCGAACTCCTCGTATCCTTTGCAAACGAGGGTAGATCCGTCCTGATAGTAACACACAACAAGGAGCTGGCGAAGATCGCCCACAAGGTGCTGCATCTCAAGGACGGGTACATCGTCAAGGAGGAGAGGAACGCCAGACCGATGAGGGTGGCCGATCTGGAGTGGTGATCATGAAGAAGACGTTCCTGAAGAAAGGACTCAGGGAGCTCTGGGCCCACAAGATCCAGTACTTCCTGCTGGCTCTCATAATTGGCCTGGGAGTCGGTATGTACGCTTCTTTCAACGACTTCGCGAATTACAGGAAGATCGGACTGGATACCATTTTCTCCGAATCCAATTTCATGGACCTCCAGATCACATTGAACTACGGAGAGACCATGACGGCGGATAACGTAACCCGGATCTTCCAGGAGAACGGTTTCGACGATATGGTCGACGAATGGGAGATGATGCTGGTATTCGATGTATTCATCCAGCAGGAACTGGACGGGGAGATGAAGATAACAAAGGGAGAGGTGATCGGGCAGATGGTTCCGGGAAACAGCTCGCCCGCGGACAGCATCGATGTCAACACACCCCTGTATTACGTGGACGATCCGACACCATACTCCTCGGACGGTGCCGACGAATGCTACCTCGAGAGGAAGTTCTCCAAATTCTACGGGTTCGAACCTGGGGATCAAATCGAGGTCAACCGCGGCAACAATTCCAGAAAATTGACGATACTGGAGCAGGTCGCCGTTCCACAGTATTTCTTCGTCATGAGGGAGGGCGATCTGTTCCCGTCAGAGGGGTCCTTCGGTGTTGCCCTCGTTCAGATCGATGTGGCGATGGAGATCTACGACAACGGGGATTCCAACGAAACGCTGGTGAACGACATAGTGCTGACGGTGACGGAGGATACGGACATTGACGTTCTCAAGGATGAACTTCAGAGCGCCTTCGAAGCGAAGGGCGTGGCACTGAAGTTCACCGAGAAGGACGAGAACCCATCCAGGTACTTCCTCCTTGAGGATTACGAGAACGACAAGAATTCCCAGTCGATGTTCCCCGTAATAATCTTTGCCATATCCGCCTTCGGCCTCGTCATGGCCCTCAGAAGAATGATACATACCCACAGACCGCAGATCGGGATATTCAAGGCGCTGGGTATGAAGAACGGGACAATAATGATCTATTTCGCCATAATCGGCATCTTCATAGCCATACTCGGAACGATATTCGGATGGCTGGTTTCGATACCTCTCAACATGGTATTCAACAACCTTGCGAACCAACTGCTCGATTTCCCGGTGGATGAATACCAGGTCACCTACATCTTCTACATCTACGGGGCGTTGATATCCATCGCCCTGTGTCTTGCCTGCACGTTGATCCCAGCAGCGCTCGCGGTCAGGGTGAAGCCGATAGATGTCATCCAGGGAAAGGAGGGCGTATCGAAGAAACAGGTGGGCAGGCTCGGAGGCGTGATGGGCCGGATCCACTGGCTCCCGGTTTCCCTGAAACTGACGGCGAGGAACGTTCTGAGGAAACCGTTCAAGAGCCTGTCAACCATATTCGGTGTTGCCATGTCGCTTGCGCTCTTGCTCAGTTTCATCATGGTAATGGATTCGGCAATAGCCGCCCTGAACAACACAACGGCGGGACTGGACTGGGATTACGAGGTGACCATGGAGGGATTCCAACCGCATTCGATTACCGATAGCTGGGATGATACTCATTCGGAAATCGAGGAAGTACATCCGGCCATAAAGCTCCCCAGCATCATCAATCCGGGAGATGATGATTACGGTGTCCTCATCTACTCCGTTGACGACCTTCAAGCGGTGTTCGATATCGACTTCCAGAAAGGCAGGATATCCGAAGGGATGGCGGTGGTATCCTGGTACCATGCGAAGAAAATGGGACTCTCGACCGGGGACGAAATTTCCGTCGAACTGCCGATACTCGATCCCGAACTCGGCTATCGGATGGAGATCGTCGACATACCGATATCCGGAATACATTCGAACCATTTGGGCGCTGCGGCCTTCATGACACTGGCGACCATGCAGAATATCACGGGCCTCCACGGCATGATAAATATCGCATATCTCAAAACCGCGGGCGGTGAGGAGGTCAGGGAGATAGAGAATGATCTGATAACCAGGAAGGGCGTATCGTCGATCAGCTACGTGAACGAGATGGAAGGTCTGCTCGATCAGTATCTTGACATATTGATAGGAACAGTGGCCGTCATGGCCGTCATCTCAGTACTGCTCGCTGGAGCGATCATATACACCATGTTCAGGATATCGGCAAAGGAACAGGAGAGGGATTATGCCACCATGAAAACGCTGGGGACCACACTTGGAAAGATCGGAAAACTGATCTTCCAGGAGGGGGCCTACATAACAGTATGGGGCCTGTCCTTCGGGGTCCTGGGGGCCTACGGTCTCGCTTACCTGATGCTGAGCCAGAGCGAGGAATGGGAGGCCTTCGGCATGAGCGTGCAGTTCAGCTGGTGGGGATTCGCGCTTGGATCTAGCCTGATCATCGCAACGGTGATCATAGTATCCTTCCTGACGATCAGGTACATCTCGAGGATCAACATCGCCGACGTGATCAGGGAGAGGAGCTCGGGCTGATCCAAAAAAACCTTGAACACGGATGATCATCTCAGATATCATCAGGGGCGCATTCGCCGGTCATGGCCTCCGGATCCTGACCCTTGAACCTCTTCCGATACCAGCGGTTTCCCCTCAGCCACAATAAGAGGAAAGTGGGCAGCACGAATACGGCCGCAAGGAAGGCGAATGTGATAGACAGCGCCGTTACCTGTCCGAACTGGGCCAGGGGCGGTATTATCGCTAGCGATAGGATCGCAAATCCTATCACCGTGGTCAGGGCTGATCCGAACAGTGCGCTTCCGGTATGGGCCACCGAAACGCTTAGGGCGCATATGCCGTCGTCGATCCGCTCGAGATCCTCGAGGAACCTCTGCGATATGTGAACCCCGTAATCGATCCCGAGACCCACCGTTATTGCGGAGATCGTTACCGTTACAACGTTCAGGGGTATTCCGAAGAAATACATTCCGCCGAGGGTCCAGGCTATCACGAATACCAGCGGAAGCAGGGTTATCAAACCCAGGAGCAGTGTCCTTTTCGTGAAGAAGAAGATCACTGTAAGTATCAACAGGGATACCAGGAACGTGATCAACAGGGATTGGGCCTGGCTCGAGCTGATCTCATCCAGAATTACCTTGTTTACCAGCGGTCCCCCTGTCGCCGTAGCTTTATCAAGCGACGATCCCTCGAGATCCTCCATCGGCTCGGAAGCGTACTTTATGTCGTTTGTAACAGCTCCGGATCTCTCCCCCGCCCGGCTGTTGACCGGTATCCTGATCACCAATCCCGAATATCCGCCGTTTCCATCCCTTTTCAGAACCCTCCCTGCCTGATCCGGATCGGATATGAAGAGGGCGTCGTACACCGCAGTGACATTATCCCTCGTGATATCCCCATCGATCGATCCGTCGAAGTCCCTATCGACATTCATATGCCAGATTACGTTGAAATCCGGATCGAATGTGGGGAAGGCCGGATCGGACAACCGTCTCCCCATCTCAAGCGGTGACGATATCGGTTCGGACGCTACAACGTTCTCTCTCTCGAGAGCCCTCTGCTGGACCAGATCGACGGCAAGGAACACCGCCGGATCGGAAACGTCTCCCTCCGCAAGAACGTAACCCTCCTCCGAGCTGAAGTCGAAATCCGTCACCACCGACTTTGCCGCCTCCGATGCTTCCACGCCGTCGGGCAGGAAATCCCTGAAATCGAACGTCGGCTCGAGCTGGGATGCCCCCGCTATCCCGACGGAGGTCAATATCAATACGGCCCCGATCACCCAAACGGGGTGAAGGGCCAGGGATGATCCGTAGCTGAGTATCCGGTTGATGCCTCCGATACCGGAGGGCTGAACGTCTGCTTTTCCGGCGATCCCGAGCTTCTCCGCACGTTTTCTTGCCCAGCCCCATACCGCAGAAACGTCCTGTTTCCTTTTTTTCACCAGGACCTTTCCCTTCCTCTCCCTTCTTCTATCGCGCAATACCCTCAGGGCGGGAACGAACGTCATCATGATAATGAACGCGCTCAATATTCCGGCCGCGTTCAGGATCCCGAATACCCTGATTCCGGGCGATCCTGCGGTGACGTTGCTCAGGAAACCCACCAGGGTGGTGACGGTCGCCAGCAGTATCGCGAAACCGACGCTTGCCTCCGCGGCGGTAACCGCCTCGGTAACCTTCTTACCCTTTCTCAATTCCTCGCGGTAGCGAAGGGTCAGATGAATTCCGTAATCAACTCCCAGACCGATCACGAGCACCGGGACAGTGGTGAGGGAGGGATTGTTCTCGAATCCCAGGATCCCGCCGATACCGAAAACCCATATTATGGCCATGAAGAGGGCGGCGACGTTGATGACGATCTCGTAGAAGGACCGGAAGACGAATATCAAAACCAGAATGATCATGGCCATCGCAAGGGTGCCCAGAACCATCATCGAGGATCCCGAGGCCTCGTTTATCGCCTTGTTGATGATCTCGTCGCCGAGAACTATGACCGAGATCGAGTCATTGCCTTCCTCGATGTCGTTTCCGATCTCCTGAAGCTCCTCTTCGTGTTCCAGGGCAGTTTCCGGATCGAGATCGGATTCCGTCAGGATCACGAAAAGGGCCTTTCCGGCCTCGTGATCTCCGGTGGAATATTCCCCCGACAGAAGGTACTCCAGACCCGCGGCCATGGGGGCATCGCGGGCATAGCCCGGAAGATCGGCCGGCTCGTAGGGATCGAACTCAAGAGAAAGAGGAACTGCCAGGCAATCAATTTCAATATCGACCGATCCCCCGTTCAGGATCGATCTCATCTCATCGACGGTCAATGAGAAGGCCTTCGATATGAACGTGTTTATCAGATTCTCGTAATCCAGGCATGCGGAGGAGTTCGAGGCGTTTGCCGATCCCGGGGGGACGGCGAAGTCCCGGGATGCGGACATGGAGACATTGTAGAATATCGTCTGTACTATCATACCGGCGGGGGAGATCATTCCGTCCGGATTGTCGGGGGCCCTCAGGAAGATGGAGGAAGCGTTCGACCGCAGGGCCGATTCCTGAAAATCGAGGATCGAGTTGAGCATGCCGCGATCGAGGACGTTTCCATCGGCCCGGAACAGGACGTTTATCTGCCCCGTCTGGCTTCCGTACTCGTCCTGGACGCGCTGGTTCGCCAGGGAGATCTCATCGTCGGGGGCGAAAGCCCCCTCCTCTGAATCACCCTGAAAATCCTGGGAGAAATATCCCATGACCAATGTGATCAGCAGAACCGACGATATGAACGCCCAGGGAGCCTTTGTTATCGCTTTGCCGTAGATCTCGAGAGCCTTCACGAACTCACCTCTGCATGAACATATCAAATAGTGAATCGGGGAAATCAATTTCGATCTTCCTACCGCATTGTGACCTAAAACCGGTTAACATATCTTTTTTATCAATTATATGTTAGGGTTTGTTTGCAGTCGGAGTTTCAATATTGATGATTTTCTCAATTATACTCAGGATCGAATAAGACCCGACTCATTCCCGGACCGACGGGAACGACAACCTGAACAGTGCACCGCTGGCGGGATCTCCCTCCACCCGATCAAGAACGAGGATCTTCCCGTCGTACCTTCTCAACAGTGAGAAAACGATGTAGAGACCGATCCCCGTCCGGGATCCGTCGCCCATGGTCATGAACCTGTTGAATATCTCGGTCTTCATATCGTCGGGAATGCCGGGACCGTGATCGGACACGGTAACGACCGCCTCTCCCCCCTCGCTCCTGAGCTCGATATCAACCCTGGGCGGCGATTCGGTCTGGAACTTGATCCCGTTGTGGATGAGATTGAAGAAGATCTCCTCGATAATGGGTTCGGCCAATATCACGATGGGCTCTTCGGGGGCTTTCAATCCTATCTGAAGTTCGCTCTGGGGATACATGTTCTCCATGGTCCTGACCACCATCCTGACCACTTTGCCGATGTCCACCTCGGCCAGTTCGGGGTTCTTCGACCTGATCCTGGAGAGTATGATGATGTTCTTGACCATGTTCATCGAATTCAGAAGGAGATCCCTCGCGCTGTTGAGAGCAATCTCCTTCTTGTCCGTTGATATCGATTCCATTCCGGCTATCTGAATCCCGGAGTAGATCCCCTGGTGAAGATTTCCTATGTCGTGGCTCAGAAGATCGAGATAGAACTCGGCCCGGTTCCTCTCCTGGATCAGCTCGTCGTGCGCCCTCTTTCTGAGAATTGCGTTCACGATTATCTCGCCCACGATCTTGAGAAGTGATATGATCATGTCGGACCAGTTGATCTTCTTCCTCACCGAATCGAATCCTATGAACCCGATCATCTCATCTTCGGACGTCATCGGCACGCAGATCAGGGATTGAATTCCCTCCCTCCTGAATTCGCTCTTGTCAAAATCCGCCTCCTCCGGGAGGTCCTCGACATCGGGAATGTAGACGATCTCGCGTTTCACCAGAAAATACCGGTGGATGTAGAACTGCTCTGCGTCGAGATCCTGCAGTGAGTCTCTCTCCGTACTGATCCCTTCCCGGCACCATTCGTGGGTGTTGCTCATCAGGGTTCCTTCTTCATTGTAGATGAAAACGTAGGACCGATCCACCTCTATGAACTCCCCGATCCTCCTCAGTGTATCATTCACGGCCGAGTCGATCTGGTCGGAGGGGAGATTGATGAAATCCGTTGATATCGATGAGATCAGGTTATCGAATTCCAGCCTGCGTTTTATCTCTTCTTCCGCCATCTTCCGGTATGTCATATCCCTGTCAATGCCCCTGTATCCCTTGAAAACCCCGTTTGGCCCATAGACCGGTACCGCGCTGGTATCGAGGACTACGGGAATACCGTCCTTCCTGACGTTGGTGTTTTCTAGACTGGAATAGGGCTGGGGATTTCCGAGCATGAATCCCAGAAGCTCGGTGAACTTTTCCCTGCTCTCCTCATCCATCAGATCGACAGGGGTCTTGCCTATGATCTCATCCGGTTCGTAACCCAGCAGTTCCTTGACCTTGGGGCTGGAATAGACATACCTGCCGTCCTTGTTTATCTCCCATATCCAATCGGACGTTGTTTCCACGAGGGACCGGAATTTCTCCTCGCTCTCGATCAATTTCTCCTGGTTCTCTTTCTCTCCGGTGATGTCCCGAAGGTGTTCAATGACGTACAGGATGTCCCCGTTGGAATCCAGCACCGGATACGCCCTCACATCCAGCCACGTGTCCAGTTCGGGTATGTATTTGTTCACGGATGCGGGCATTTTCGTGCTGTAAACCTCTTTTGTGGCGCAAACGTCACATGGAACCTTCCTGCCGATCAGTTCGTAGCATCTCCTGCCTATCGCATCCTCCGGTTCCAGGTTGAGAAATCGATATCCGGCCTCGTTGTACTGGATGATCCTGTGGTCCGTGTCCTGTATGCCGATGATATCGGGTATTGCGTTCAGGATGGATTCCAGAAGGATTGTCCTCTGGGAAAGCGCGTCCCTGGTGGCGTTGATATCGGACATGTCCCTGAATGTTGCGATTATCCTTACTCCCTCACCCATGCGGATCGTCCTGCCCGCAACGGACATGGGAACGAAGCTCCCGTCCTTGTGCTTGATCCGGCATTTCACGATGTGCAGATGATCGCTGTTGATGGCCTCAATCATGCTCTGGCGGGCTCTCTGAATATCATCGGGATGGATCAGGTCGAAGGCGGATCTTCCGATATACTCATCATAATCATACCCCAGCAGATCCCTGACCTGTGAACTTCCGTAGATGATCCTGCCATCAGGATCCAATTCGATAATCGCATCAAGGAGGGATTCCCCGAACTTCCCCTTTCCCGTACCGGATCCCGGATCGGCAGCGCTGTCCCTCCGATCCCGAAAATCGTCTGCTGCCCCTTCACCGTTCCGCATTCAGGCATCCTGCTCCGTATACCGAATCGGACCGGATTCTGTCTCCATATTCGGCCGATTCACTGTGAAATTCTGATTATTTAAGTGCGTTATTATAATTTTCCGTTAAAATTTCGATCCTCTCCGTTCTCTGCTTTCAGAAGCGGATCAAATCTCCGGTCAAATCTCGCCATCGATTGGATTCCGAATGAAAGGATTTGGGCCCGTATCAAAAAGGGGCAATACGGGCCCGTTCCACCCCTCCTCCCCGCCGTGAGCTTAGCGAATTCCTCCGTGGCCGGTTTCCGGCCCCCGGACATTTTACGCAGGTTTTTCTGCCAATTTCGATGTTATGAAATGTTAATGTACTTTCTTTTTAAAATATATTTTTAATACTATAATGAATTTATGAAATTATATTTTAATATAATTCCAATAAATGAACCGCATCAATCTATGGCCATCTCGTGAACGATCCCCTGAACTTCGTAGAGCTGGATCCTGCCCTCCTTGGACGATCGAAGAAGGCCCGCCCCCACCATCATATTGACGTGATAGTTCACTGTCGAAACATGAATGTTCAGGGCATTCGCGATCTCCCTCTGACTTATCCCGGGATTATTGGCCAGGTAGGCAAGGATCAGCTCCTGTATGTCCCGGTGAGGGCCTTGCTCCACCCTCATCTCGAACGGGTAGAACCTTCTGAACCGTCCGTCGGATCTGGATTTTATGAACTCCCTTCTCTCCAGAACGCTCAGATGATATGTCAGGGTCCCCGAGTTCAGGGCCAGCATCTTCTTGATGTGGCTGAAGTGATCCCCCGGATTCATCAGGATGTACTGGTATATCCTCCCCCTCTGGAAGTTGTCCAGGACCGCATCCTTCTTGATCCGGGTGTAGAGGGGGATCAGAAGCATGAAGAACTTCCAGCGGCCTAGATCCGTCGACAGCGCGTATCCCGCGCCGGCCCCTCCGATGAGAATGACCGTTCCCGCGGCAATTCCCGCGGGAGACGTCGCGGCGGTTAACACAACGTTTTTCCCGCCGCCTTCCCTCACCTTGAGGATGGACTCGGCGGATCCCACCACGCCAAGTCTGACAACCTCCGCTCTTATCCGGTGATCGCCGGTCTCTTCTGGAGCTTCAAACTCAACCTGGTAGTATCCATTCCGGTCGGGCTTGACGCTGAAGACCATGGATCCGATCGAAACCTTGACGAATGCGAAGGAGACGGCATGATCCGCCTCCGCCCCAGGATAGACATATGCGACTCTGCCGAAGGCCCTGACGGTTTCACCGGGCCGGCATTTCCCGGGGTCCAGCTCAAGGGTCACCTCGATGGATTCGATCAGAAGCGACCTCACGTGGATCAGGATCCGGTCCCGTGAAAAAACCCCGTCGTCATCAATTACATCGAGAATGACCTCGAATACCCCTTCGATCTCGAAAACGTATTCGACCACTTCACCGATCAGGGTTGTGTTGTCAGGAAAGGTCCAGACGTATGTCAGGTTCGCCCTGTCCGAGGGGGTGTCGTTCGATGCCCTGCCGTCAAGGGTCACATAGGTCCCCGCGAGTGTCTCGTTGTCGCTTCCAGCGTCGGCCGTGGGAGGGAGGTTAAGGGCCTCTATTACGATGGATTCCTTGAAGACGGCCCCCTCGTCATCGCGCAGTGATAGAATGATCGTATGCAATCCCGATCTGTGCAGGACATGATCGAGATACGGACCCTCATGGATCGAGCCGTCCTCCGCGGTCCACGAGATGGCCACCGGACCCCCGTCTGGATCGCTGGAACCCGAGGCATCGATCCTGAACACTTCATCCTCGTTGACGCTAGGAGGATAGGATACGACGGGAATGGGGGCCAGATTCTCTATTTTTATGAAGATGCGATCGGTCGAAGCGGCGCCGTCGTCATCCGTTACGGTCAGCAGGATATCAAATGTACCCATGATCCCGTACCTGTGATATGCCACAGCTCCGGCACCCCTCTCACCATCCCCGAAATCCCAGTCGTATGTTAGGTTCCTGAGATCGGAGGGGGTGTCCTTTGTTCCGCTGGCGTTGAAAAATATGGTACTCGTCTGGAACGTCCCACCCGATCCCGCATCTGCGGTGGGAGGGATATTGTTCACGATCACATTCAGGCTGGCCCTTCCCGAATCCAGATCATCGTCGGTCACCGTGAGGGAAACATCATAATCACCCCTTCTGTAGTATATGTGGACCGGGTCCATCCGATCAGACCTCGATCCGTCGCCGAATCTCCACTCGTATTCCAGTTCATCACGGTCCGAAACGGTATCCGTGCTCCTGCTGCCGGAAAACCGAAGGACGTCATCCTCGACGACCTCGATCGCCTCGTCCTTGATAACGACCTTCTCGCTGTTTACAATAGGATCACCGATCACGGCCGACGGGATAACGTTGCGGACCTCGATGTCGATCGAGGTCCTTCCCACGGATCCCTCGTCGTCGCGCGCCCGAAGAGAAACCGTGTACACGCCCTTACCCGGATAGGAAGGGCGGATGGTGGTTTCCCCCGTCCAATTCACCACCGTTCCGTCCCCCAGGTCCCAGCTGTACTCCATGATCTCAAGATCGTGGTCGCTGTCCAGGGTGTTCCGCGAATCGAATTCGATCGGACCGTCCTCGACGAATTGATCGACATCAGTTGATATAACCGGGACCGGGATCGTATTCACGACAGTGATCCGGACCGAATCCTCGGTGAAGGCACCGTTCTGATCCGTGACCCTGAGGGTGACGGTGTAGGCCCCGCTGTCTCCGAATGTGTGGGAGACGGTATCGAGCCCCCCGCCCTCAACCACGTTTCGATTCGTCCCGTTGGAGTTGGGATCGTCGAAGGTCCATTTGAATTCAAGTCCGGTATCGATATCCCTCTGGGTATCCGTCGATTCCGATCCGTCGAACACCACCTCCGATCCCTCGTAAATCGTCCCTGATATTTCTCCGTCAACAGAATAGGAACCTATCACGGTGACCGGATA
>JBLIRG010000021.1:0-44231 GCA_049472195.1 Thermoplasmatota archaeon | reverse complement strand
CTGCTGGACTGCGATTATCACCGCAAGCTCGGGCAATTCCGGATGGTGTTCGCGCAAAAGGGCGACCCCGTCCCCGGCGCTATCAGGTGGCTGAGCCCGGTTTACGAAAAGGAGGAGGGACATGGAACTGATCCGAAAGGTATCACCGGATATACTGAACGTTACCCGTTTCTCTAGAAGACCCGGGACCGAAGCGTGGGGCCTTCCGGGCCAGGTGGTCGGTTGGAAGGTGAAGGAGAGGTCCCGGGAACTCAGCGGGCTTCAGGCTGAAATCACCCGCAGTAGACTCGAGGGCAGACTGGGGTATCACAGATCGTGTCTTGTTACGGAGGTGGGGACCAGCGGCACCATGATGGCAAGGGATTCGAACTACACCCCCGTGATAATCAACGGATCGAGGGATCTCCTAGGCCGTTTCATTGACGCGAAATCTGCGGAAATCGGCTCCACCTATCTCGTGGCTGGCGACGATTGGTCGATTTCAGACGGGGAATAAGGCGTTCTTGGTGGGCAAGTTTTAAGATAATACAGTCGTTTCCCCATTTTCCCGGAGGTGTAAAGTCCATGACTCGAACCAAGGAATCTGCGATAGAGTCGGTGAACGAATCCCTGATGAAGGAGGGTATAACATGGGTTTACTGCCAGTTCACCGACCTCGACGGAATGATAAGGTCGTTCACGGTGCCGGCATCGGATTTCATAAGTGGGAAACTGTGGGAGGACGGTATGACCTTCGACGGATCGTCTGTCGGTTTCGCCAAGACGGAAAACTCGGACCTCAGGGCCATCCCCGATCCGAAAACGTTCATGATCCTGCCCTATGGAGAAGGTGTTCAGAGAGTGGCGCGGATCGTGACGGACACTTGGACTCCGGACGGATCGAAGCCATTCCCGATGGACCCGAGAAATGCCGCGAAGAGATGCCGGGATCATCTGTCGGACATGGGTTTTACTGCCTCCCATCTACAGCCGGAACTCGAGTTCTACCTTCTGAAGGACGGGGTGAGGCCGACTGATATAATGGCCCACGGAGACACCATTTATGCTATACATCCGAAGAAGGGGTATTTCGCCGCGGTACCCTGGGACAACTCCGATTCATTTCGAAACGAGTTCACCCACAACCTGATGAAGGCCGGGCTCGATATCAAATTCCATCATCACGAGGGCGGAGCCCAGCAGGTAGAGGTGGAGTTCAAGCATGTGCCTGATATAGTCAGATGCGGGGATTACTCCATGCTCTACAAACTGCTCGCCCGGCTTACCGCCAAGCAGTTCGATTATTCAGTTTCATTCATCCCCAAGATATCCGAAAGTGACTCTGGAAACGGCATGCATGTTCATATGTGGCTCGAGACCGGAGAGGGATCGGCATTTACAGATCCGAATGATGATATGGGCCTGTCCCAGACCGCAAGGTACTTCATCGGAGGAATTCTCGAGCATGCGAGGGCCACCTGTTTATTCACGAATCCCACGATAAATTCCTACAAGAGGCTGATCCCCGAATTCGAGGCTCCCGTATACGCTACCTGGGGGCAGAGGAACAGGACCGCGATGATCAGGATTCCCGGCTCTCCCGGTGCGAGAAGGGTGGGAGATATCGAGGTCCGGCACTCGGATACATCCTGCAATCCCTATCTCGATTTCACCGTTCTCGTGGAATCTGGCCTGGACGGTATAAAGAAGAAGATCGAACCGCCTGAGCCCATAACTTCAGATCCGAACAGGATGACCAGGGCGGAGAGAAAGAAGAAGGGCATCAAGATGCTGCCTGTTTCACTGCACGAGGCTATCGAGGCAGCCATTTCTGACGACGTCGTCAAGAAAGCCGTCGGCAGGGATATCTTCCAGGCAATGGTGGACAGGAAGAGGAGGGAGGTGCTCCAGTTCCGCTTCCACGTAACCGACTGGGAGCTCAGCAGGTACCTTTCTCTCTGATATCACTTAAAAATCGTATAAAGATCGGATAATAATCCATTTATTCACCTGATAAGCTAACTTATTAATAATAATCCGGCGGATAGGGACGGGAACGGAATGGATCTGAAGGACCTTGAGCTTCTAACCCACCTGTCACACCACGGAAGATGGGGCGGCAATGTCCTGTCCAGCATGGTGACCCTGTCCGAAGGGAACATCGATAGGAGGATAAGGCTTCTTCAGAAGGAGGGATATATCCTAAAGTTCAGTGCGTTCTTCGACCGCAGGATGTTCGGTTATGATACGACATACATCAAAGCCTTCGTTGAGAACAGGTCCAGGGACAGGATAATAGCCGGCATAATGAACATGCCCCAGGTGGCATCCGTCTATCCCAACATGGACGATTTCATGATCATAGAGGTGGTCCACTGGGACCGGTCATCGCTGAAAGCGGCCGTCGGTGCCGTCGGTCGACTTATCTCACCGATGACCGTGACCGGCACATACACCCCGAAGCTTCCTGACATGATCCCCGAGGTCCCGGACAGATCCATCCTTCTTCTGATCGATTGTCTGATAAATGACGGGAGGGCCGATCCAGAACTCGTAAGCGAGTTGACGGGCATTCCATCCGGCGACGTGAACGAAAGGATCCGAAGGCTCGAGAACGGAGGGATGGTAAGCATAAGGACTCTCATCAGGGAGGAGGAAGTGCAGCCTTTTCCATGTTTCTCGATCATAGTCACCTTCGATGATTCTGCCGATCTTTCCACGGGAATAAATCGAGTTAACAAGGTCAGCAAGGGCGTATGGCACTCCGAGATACTGATGAGGCCCGCGGGGATATGGTTGAGATGCTTCGGGGAGGATCTCTACGCGATGGATGATTCCCTGGAGAGACTGAGAAGGATAGAATATGTTCGGGATGTGATGGTCATACTGCCCGACGGCGTGGAGGTCAACAGATCGGTGGACAGGAACATATTGAAACGCTACATCGATCACGGCCCCGAGGCGGAAATGGCCCTCTGAAATCCGGGTTTGATACTCTGTTCAGGATCCATTTTTTAACGGCAATCCGCAGAACAGTCCTCCAGATCTTGTAAGGGATACGGATACGAACTTGCCCTTCTTGGTCAGTATCAGATACCCCCTCTTCTCCATTGATTTTAGGAGTCTCGATAGGTATGATCTTTTTCTTGCAGTGTGTGCCTTTTTCGATTCTCCGATCTTCATCGGTGGAAAGAAATCTCTCACGTTCTCCAGTTCCGGCATCAGCGCGGTCTCGTGCCGTACGGAGCCCCCGGATTGACCGAGAATACGGAGCAGGATCTTCTCCCGATCGGATGGTCCGATTATCCTCACCGTGGGAAGTTCCATAACGTCGCGGACACCTTGGGAAAGGACCTGCTGATCCGTTGGTATGGAATATGATTCGGGTATCACATAATACGGGTGGGCATCGGTCATGAAGCATGAAAGCGCGGCCGCATAGGACACGATCCTGTTGCCCGTGGATATGTTGACAAATACCTCCCATCCATTCTCCCTCAGTTCCGAGAACAGCTCGGTGAATTTCGATGTGGAGGTGTAGAAATCGAATATATCGAACTCCATGATCTCAACATCTATAGTGGCCCTGACCATGTCCATTATCCTTTCCCCGTTCTCACGGGCCCTCCTTTCGATATCGGAATCCAGATCGGTGCCGTAGATGAGGATGACCCTGTTGCTGGGATACTTCTTCAGTCCTCCCAGGACCCTGTCCAGTTCAAGGCCCATCGGGACGATATGAACGGTCCTGTGCCCTTCGCCCATAATATACGAATCATCCATGCAATAAATTAAAATATCGTATTATGAAAAGGATTTCTGATTCGCACTTCGGTAGAATCAATGATACGTACCATCGTTTAAATCCGATCAGTTCGATATGGTCCTTCGGACCGGGATCTAACCATTTCTTATCGTCGGGATGGGACGGCATTCTACTATTCGTGGGCCGGTGGAAGCTTTGAGCGTCAGCAGTGATAACAGCACAAGGGGATCATACCTTGGAATGCGGGAGGACATCGCCTCCGCATTCAAGAAGAAGAGGAACCTCTTCGCGCTGACACCCGTCAACGAGGGTATTCTGGAGACGTTCATTCTCAATGCTTACAGAGAAGCGAGGAAGCACAAGAAGAAGCCAATCTTCCTGGGGAAGCCGGAAGATCTGGATATAATCTATGAGGCGATCCGGGCCCATACAAAGGATTCGAAGAGGAAGGAAAGGATCGTGAAAATCCGATCCGTGGGGCTGTCATGTTCGCATGAGGGGATCACGGTTTCGCTTCCCGATGTCTCCCATCACTGCAGACTGAACGGTGGGGAGAAGAACTGCTCGATGATGAACGGATTCGATCTCGAGTTGTACCGAAGGATTAAGGATAGCGGCGGCACCCTGCTCGAAGAGATGGACGATGAGATAAAAGAGAAACAGATGTGCCCCGCCAGGATCGCCCTGGATATCGCCGCCGATTCAACGTGTATCGTATCCGATTACTCTTTTCTCATAACGGAGGATCATCGGGACGTTCTGAAGTCCATCGATCTGAAACCGGAAGACGGAGTTCTGGTAGTGGTTGATCCCGCATCATTCGTCGAGTTCGTCAGGAACAGGTTCGTTTACCGTTTCAAGGAATCAGATCTGCGCGTGGAAAATATCGGAGCCGGGGGATTGCCGGAAGACGCCTCCTCGGCCCTTGGGATCATCTTCGATATAATGGAGGACCTTCTGAACTATCATTCGGCGGATCAGCAGATGGATCGCAGGAGGATAATAGACGGTTTCAGGGAGGATTCCATCAAAAACGGCATCACAGCCGGCCTGGGTGACGTTATTCGCGGTATCGAGGAACATCTCACGAGCTACAGTTTCGAAACGATGGCGGACTGGAGGAAATTGAGGTCGCTTTATCATTTTCTGAACCACTGGATGGGGCAGTATTCGGCCGTCTCGAGGAACATTCAATCCGACGGCGAGAGGTCGTTCATCGCCCTCAGCATAGTCGATCCCGAGGTCGTAATAGGCGACATGCTCAAGGATTTCTTCTCGTTCATAATGGTGGGCGATACACTTTACCCGCATGACATATACTCATATCTCCTGGGTTTCAGACTCGGAAATGTGATAAACAGGACCTATGTGAACAACGACGTTCTGAAAGACGTTACCATCACGGCCGTTGCCAGCATTGACACCTCCTACAAGCACAGATCGGACGAGGAGTTCGAGAGGATATTCTCTGATATAAGGGAGATATCCACCATACGGGATGGATCGTCCTTCGTTGTTTTCCCGTCCTATACCCTGATGGACAGGGTTCTCGATATCAATCCGATGGAGGTCATGCCAAGAAAGATGATTCGTGAAACAAGGGGTATGGACTGGGAGGAGAAGGAGGAGCTCGTGCAGGAGGTTGAGGCTGCGGAAGACCCCATCGTGATGGCAATACAGAACGGAGCGGTTCTTCGATCCTTTTCCAGGGGTGAGATCACGACGAGGACGATGACCCTGGTCGGACTGCAGTTGATACCCCCGAGCCCGGAGATAAATCAGATGAAGTTCCATTTCCAGAAAAAATACAGTCCCAACGTGGGATATATAATATCGTTCATTCATCCGGCCATACTCAGGGTCATGAAGACCGTCAACATGATGTCCCGTTCAGGGGACGGCACCGGGAGGATGATGATCCTCCTGGACCGCCGGTATCACGACAAGAGGATCCTTGAATGCTTTCCGCCTTTCTACCGGATCAAACTGCTTGATCGGGTTTCGGATATCGGGGAGATAAGGAACGGAAGGGGGGAGGCCGGATTTGATTGACGAGGGAACTGAATCCGGATTGCGCTTCTCGGTACTGGGCAGTTCGAGCAGCGGGAATTCCACCTTCGTCACCGATGGTAGGAACTCGGTTCTCATCGATGCCGGACTTCCCGTCAGGTATACAGTGGGCCAGCTAGAGAAATTGAACGGACACGCCGATATCGACGCCATCTTCGTAAGTCACGAACACTCCGATCATGTGAGGAACCTCTTCCCCCTGGCAAGGAGATTCGGTTGTCCGGTATACGTCTCCGAACCCGTGTCGTTCGCACTCGGAAGGGAGAGACACGGTACCATATTGAACCTCAAGGATCGAAACACCGTGAGGATCGGGGACATGGATATAATGCCGTTCGTGGTTCCCCACGACGCCCTCGAGCCGTATGGATTCGTGGTGAGATCTGGATCGTCATCGCTAGGCATAGTTACCGATCTTGGCGGGGCCGACCCGGACATACTGGACACCCTGAATAACCTGACGGGTCTGGTCATCGAATCGAATTACGACAGGGATATGCTTCTCAAGGGACCTTATCCGTATCCTCTCAAGCGGAGGATAGCGGAGGGGAACGGGCATCTGTCCAACTCCCAATGCCGGCAGCTTCTTGAAAGGGTGATAGGTCCGAAGACCAGGGAGGTGGTGCTGGCGCATCTCTCCGAGGAAAATAACGATCCCCTGATAGCGGTAAGGGAAAGCTCCCCCGTCGTCCGGAAGGGATCCCCTTCATGCAGGCTTCACCTTTCCTATCCCAGGGTTGCCACGCCCCTCCTGAGGCTCTGAGCTCTGGGTGATTTCAGAAGGATCTGTTCAGCAGTTCACAGGATCAGGCATGATTTCATTACACATCCAAACGACCGTCGGCTTGACCTCGTTCAATTCGACAATAATAGCGGTTGCGGCGGTCGACCAGAAAGCAGGATCCCGGTCCGATCCTACCAATCTGTACAAAATAGTTTATATATTATCCATGATGGATGATAAAGAGGCATCGATTTGTTCTGATCGATCAATCGGAGATGTGTCAATGCATGAACGAGAAGGGCCGTACGGGAAGGTGAGAAGATCGGCTTCAATGGAGAACAGGTCCCGGAGAGGTCCGCCCCGCGGGAAGGAGACGAAATACCGTGACAGCGGTATGGAATCTAAGAAGGGCTCCGATGACAAGGGAAACGGCATCAACGGCGAGAGATCCCTTACGATATTCCTGGCAGTCCTGGTAGTGGTTTTCATAGTGGCCTTATCATCATTCATGATAGTGCTGATATCGAATGAAACGTCGGATGATGCGGAACCGTCAATTCAGATAAATTTCATGGGAGGGTCCACCGAGATCCTTGTGAATTCGACCTACAAGGGAGATTTCTCGTACATCGAACTGCCCAGGGATGCAACCGTCGCAAGCGCAAGCATGTCGGTGGGCGGATCACTTCCGCCCCAGAAAAAGACATACGAGGTGGGGAGGAATCCCAAACATCTCGTAACCGGTGATCTCGATCAGGACGGATATCCCGACGTGGTGACGGCAAATTACAACGATCATACAGTATCCGTGATGCGCAACGTCCTCGGGTCCGGGTTCGTATCGGCGGGAAAATTTCCTGTAGGAAAATCGCCGATCAAGGTAAGATCCGATGACCTCAACGGGGACGGGCTTCTCGACATATGCGCCCTGGCGGAGGATTCGTACGATGTGACGGTCATGTTCAACGACGGCAGCATGTTCTTTGACATTCAGGACCGCAACCTGTCATGCGGAAGGGTTCCCACCGACCTCAGGCTTGTTGATGCGGAGGGGGACGGCGATATCGATATACTCGTGTCATCCCAGAATGACGATTCCGTCAGGTTCTTCCTCAACGATGGAAGAGGTGGATTCCCGGATCAGTTTGATCTGGAGACGAAGGGCAATCCGCTGGCAATAGCCACAACCGATATCGACGACGACGGGCTTTCTGACCTTGTGGTCGCAAACGGTGCGGGAAGCGCCCAGGTTTACGACGATGAAAAGGGATCGTTCGTGAAATGGTATTCGACAGTCTCCGTTTACGTCAATCTCGGAAGCCTTCAGTTCATGGAGAAGAACGGAGAACTACGTGTGGATAAGGGAGTATCGGGTATCGAGCTCGGTGATATTAACTCGGATGGGATGGAGGATATCATAATGCCCCACCTGGGATTCAAATCGGTGTCCGCCCTGCTTTCCGACGGCAGCGGATGGTATTCATACGGCGATACGGATGAACTTGACGACGTGAACTACCCCTCGATCGATCCCCTCGAAGCACATGTGGCGGATTTCGACGGCGACGGCGACCTGGATCTTGCCGCCCTCTCCAAATCCGCGGATTCGATTCTCTATTATTACGGTGACGGCAAGGGAGGTTTCGAACAGTTCACGCAATATTACATCGGTCTCAGCCCCACATCCTTTGCCGTCTTTGATTATGATCTGGACGGGGACCTCGATATAGCCACCACCGATTGGAGGGGCAGGGATGCCGAGAAAGCGTCAAACGGGACGATCTCGATCCTGACGAATCTCCGTTCGGGGGTCTTCGGAACGTACAGTTTGTATGCGACCGGCAGAAGTCCCAGGGGGCTGTACGTTGAGGATGTGGACGGCGACGGTGATATAGATATTGCCACAGCAAATTATTTCGCTTCCACCATATCGATACTCGAGAACAACGGCCTCGGATGGTTCGCTAACCCCGTCAATTACTCGATAGGTCTTGAACCGTATGCGGTGGTCATCGAGGATTTCGACAAGGACGGGGATATGGACGCCGCCTCCGCGGACGAGGCCAACTTCAGGATCGTGGTGCTGGAATCCGACGGAAGGGGAGGATTCAAACGGGATGAGAAGCCCAATCTGATCGATATCGGTTCCTACCCTGTTTCGCTCAGGACGGGCGACATAGACAAGGACGGCGACATGGACCTTTACACCGCAAACTACGCCCAGAACACGGTGACCCTCCTCTATAACGACGGCTCAGGCAATTTCTCCACGATGTTCAGCAACTTCGATACGATAATGCTGTATGATGAGATGCCGTATGACGTTTTCGTTGAAGATCTCAACGGGGACGGTCTCAACGACATACTCTCTGTCAACCGGGGGGACGATCTTGATCCAACCGATACGATATCCGTGCTTCTGAATGAAGGCGAATATGAGTACGATGAGATAATAACCTACCAGGTTGGAAAGAAACCCACGTCGGCAGTGATATTCGATATGGAGGGTGACGGGGATCCGGATATCGCCACGGCGAACATGGACGGAGATTCCGTTTCGGTTCTTAGGAACGACGGCAACGGCGTGTTCACCCGTATCAGGGATCTCGTGGTCGGAGACCGTCCGATGTACGTGAACGTCATGGACTATGATTCGGACGGGCTCCCCGATCTGCTGGTCACGAATACGGAGAGCAACGATCTGTGGATCCTTCGGAATATCGACGGAACCGGCTTTTCGACCGTGGAGGTACTCAATATCGGAGCGTATCCGTATTTCATCGACGTCGCGGACCTTAACGGTGACGGAAGATCCGACATAGCCATAACAAGCGTGAACACCGACAGGGTTGTGGTGTTGGGATGCTACAATTATCCGAGGGATGTTCACATAGATGTGGGAGCGACCGGTACCTTCGACCTGTCGGTTTCCGGGGAGTTCCGAAACAGCGAGACCATCGATATCACGGACTCGCTGAACAGCTACCTCGCCTCCAACAGAAATGGACCGGGGGATACTGTTCGGATCCCGATTAAGACGATATGCAATGTCGAGGGAATTGTCCGATTCAGCGATCTCTACGTCATATATGAATGAGCCGATCTTCGAGGGACGGGAATTATCCCTTCGGACTAATCTGGTCCCATATCAAAGGGATGGATATCAGACGATCTTGAACTTCTTCTTGCAGAACACACAGCTGCCGGATCTGGCGATATCCTCGGTCAGGGATCTTCCGCAATGCGGGCATTCGTAGATCTCCACCGTCGTCTCCTCGACGTCGATCTTGAATTTTCCCCCGCATTTTTCGCACTTTCCGCTCCTTGCGGTATCTTCCGAGATCGGTGCCCTGCAGTGAGGACACTCGTAGGTAACCTCGTGTTCGACCGTACCCGCTTTCTTCTCCGCCGCTCTCTCCGCCTTGATCTTCTTCTCCCTATCCTTGATCTCGTTAAGCTTCTTCCTCATGAGATCCTGTTTTTCCTTGAGTTTTACCTTCTGATCGTTGATCTTCTTGGCAATATCGTCAAGCTCCTTTCTGCGGTTCTCAAGGTCTATCCTTAGACCTTCCATCTCCTCTTTTTCCATATCAAGGTCGTGTCTGCTTTCCTCAACAGCGGCCCTGTCCCGATCGACCTCGGATCTGATGGCCGTTATATCCTTCTCCTTTTCGGCGATCTCGGCCTCCCTCCGTGCGATCTCCTCGCCCTGGGATGCAAGTGAATTTCGGTATTCCTCGAGCTGATCCCGGTAATTCGTCAGTTCATCACGCTGTGCCTCTATCTCCCGTTCCTCGGCCTCGATCTTCTCCTTGGTTGCCGCCTGTTCGGCTTCCCTATCGCTGCCGGCCTGCTGAAGCTTCAGTATGATGTCGTCCCGCTCTGTAAGCTTCCCCTCGAGTTCCTGGATCCTTTCTTTAAGCTCTGTCATCTCTTCCTGTTTATTCAGCAGGATCTCGTTGAGCTTCTCGATCCTCTCATGATCCGCTGGCGCTGTATCCCCCGTTGCCGGAGCAGCAGCTGTCTCTTCCTCCCTTGCCGCAATTTCCTGCTCCCTGCTCGATATGGATTCCTCCCTCTCTGTCAGATCTTCCTGAAGCCTGGCAAGTTCCGTGCTCCTGTCGGCAAGGGACTTCCTGAATTCCTCGAGCTGGGATCGGTACTGAGCCAGTTCCTCCCTTTGAGCGTCGATCTCCCGTCTCTCGGCTTCGATCTTCTCCTTATCCGCCTCGTCCTCGGCGGCTGCGTCGCTTCCTGCCTGCTGGAGCTGAACTATCATATCATCCCGCTGCCTGAGCTGTTCCTCGAGTTCCTGGATCCTCTCGTTCAGCCCCGTCATCTCCTCCTGTTTCTGGATCAGGACGGCCTTGAGTTTCTCCATTCTGTCCTCCTCCTCGGGCGAGGGCTCCTCCGGTACGGGAGCCGCGGCGATCTCCTCCTCCCTGCGGATAACCTCCTGTTCTCTCCCGTTCAACTCAGCTTCCTTCTGCTCCGCGGCACTCTCCCTTGATGAGAGGTCCTCGATCCGTTTTTGGATCTCCTCCTGCCGGTTCGCGATCTCCTCGCCCTGCGCGGCCAGCGAGTTCCGGTATTCCTCCAGCTGTGCCCTGTATGCGGCCAGCTCCTCACTCTGTGCCGCCGCGTTCTGTCTTTCGGATTCCAGGTTCTCCATTTCCGCTTCGATTTTCTTTTTCTCCCCGGAAAGTGTGTTCTGGAGTTTTATGATCACTTCATCCCTGCCGGCCAGATCTGTTTGAAGTTTCTCGATCTGCGCGGCAAGTTCGGAAGATGAATCGGCCTCCCGCTCTTCGCTCTCAGCAAGAACGGATTCCCTCTGCTCGATTGCCGCCTCACGATCGGAAAGACTGGTTTCGAGTGTTTGCAGTTCGGCATGCCTTTTCTCGATCTCCTCTCCCTGGGCTGCCAGAGTGTTCCTGTATTCCTCGAGCTGATCCCGGAATTGGGCAAGCTCCTCCCTCTGTTTTTCCAGCTCTTCCATGTCGATATCCACGGTCTTCTCCTCGACGGTTTCCTCTGATTTCTCATCGGAGGCTCTTTCCTGAAGCCCGATTATGATATTGTCCTTCTCCTGCATCTCGGATTGAAGTTCATCCATTTTTTCTCTCAATTCCACTATCTCATCGCCCTTGGCCTTCAATATCTCCTTGAGCTTTTTCAATCTCTCGTCTGCTTCATCTCCCTCTCCGGATACCGCGGTGGATGACTCTTCTGTTTCAGCCAGGGCGTTTTCTCTTACCTTCAGCTCCTCATCGAGTTTGGCGGTCCCGTTTATTCTTGTTTCGAGCTCGGATTCCCTCCGGTCCAGCTGGGTGGTCCGCTCGTCAAGTTCCGCCCGGTTGGCATCCAGCTGATTCCTGAACTCCTCCAGCGATGCGGCGTATTGCGTCCATTTTTCCGCGGCTTCCTGTATCTGGATCGACCTCTCCTCAATTTCCCCGTTTCTCCCGTCCAGCTCCTTCCTCAGGGAATCAATTTCCTCCTCCTTTGCTTGTATATCGGTCATGGATGCGCTCATCCTCTCCTCCATTTCCCCCAGGGACCTCTCCCTCTCGTCCAGTTCGCTCTCCCTCTCGGCAAGAATCTGTTCTTTCTTGGTTGCCCCCTCCATGATCTCCGCGCTCTTTTCCGCCTCCTCCTTCTGCTTCTGCAGATCAACGGCCCAGGTTTCCAGTTTGATTCGGTACTCGTCAAGCTCCTTCCTGTAGGATTCGATCCTCTCCTCGGACTCTTTCAGGGTTGTTTCCCTGGCCTCCAATCCGGACTGATCGATCTTACTCTCTTCGGCAGCGTCGGTCTGTTCCTGCTGCGAGTTCTCCTTCAGAGTTTTGATCTCCTCGGTGAGATCCCTGATCTGAACAGCCAGCTCCCTTATCTTGGTCTGCTGCTTATCCACATCCCCTTTCAATCCGTTCCTCTCTGATTCCAGTTCAGAGATCCTGGAATCCGTGTCTTTCATTTTCTCATCCGCTTTTTCCGTCAGATCCAGTATCTCTTTTTTCAATACCTCGTTCTCCTCGTTCGACTCCTGAAGAAGTCTCGAAAGTTCCTTTATCTGGTCCTTCTCGGCCTTGATGTTCTTCAGCTGGGAGAATTGATCCCTGATCGTTTCCATGAGCTTCCTTTCCTCGTCAGGATCGAGGCATTCATTTTCGGATTTCTTGACCTTTTTATCCTTGGTTATGACCTTCTCGATATCATCGAGTATCGCAAGGCTCGCCGATTCGATCTTCTTTGTCCCGCCTTTGGTGTGATCCCCTTCCGAAATCGAACCGTCGGGAAAGATCGTGACAGGCCTCTTGCAGTCATTGTTCGGGCATCTGTAGGCTTTTGGCGTCGAATACACTTCCGCCTTGAACTTGGCTTTGCAAACTGGACAGGAAAACACTCCCTTGCTGTCTGCTCCATTGGACAAATATATCACCACCAGGGAATTCGGGGCAACGGATAATTGTGCATCCGATATAAATCAATTGATTTAAAGAGTTCCCCCTGCCCAATCAAAAAAAAACCTGATAAACCCTTAATTCAGCAGGTAAATAATATAATACCACGATATGTAATTTTGACATAAGCTTTTTAACTATAACTCCATTTTATAATCCATGAACAGACGGCAGTCGATGGCAGTGTACCGGAATCTTCGGCGTCGTGATTCGAGTGGTGTTCCTCCACCTTATTACGGAAACAGGGGTCGCAACCTGAATGCTGTATCAATATCTATTCTGGTGCTTCTTATCGTCGTCAATCTTACTGCCGTGATCGCAACATCGGCGTCAGCCGGTTTGAAATATGACGGCACCCGCGCAGGATTCATGTACAAGGGCAGTATCGATGCCGAGGGGCCCGATGAGGATATCTGTCTGGCGGGTTACCGCTGGTATACGGCATCGTACAATTTTTCCGGCCATTCGATGGACGGTCTTTCCAATATCGATATCAGCATTGAAAGCGTGGGTATCGGATCGGATGAGTGGGAATTCCTGTCATACGACGTTTTTCAGTCGAAACTCAACAAGATCGGTTTCGGTGAGGATATCGAGGTGAAGGAACCGGCTCTGACGTTTGCGGGCGGGCAGAACTTCACCTTCAGTTTCAAGATCTGGTTTCACCTGACATGGGATCATATTCTCAGTATGAAGCTCATTCCGTCGATGAACTACGGGACGGAAATACTGGAACCGACCGCTTCGGAGGAATTGATCCTCGATATCGAAGCGAACATAGATGAACCGGTCATCGGTTCCGTGACGGATTATCTGGGGAACCTGAAAGCGGATCGGGATCCGGTCAGATCAAATACGACCCTGAGGATCGACGATATCGTATTCCATTATTACAGGAGCGAATTCGACCACCTCAGTCCGGCCGGGGAAGAGCTGGAGCCCGAGTTCATCGTCAACGGAGAGGCGTACAGGTTGGTCTTCATGGACAATGCTTACTCGGCGGATATCCTGATGCCGCGGGATGAAACCGGAGATGTGGAGATCACTGCAAGCATCGATAACATCCCCGAAAAATACAGGTTGAAACTGGAAACCTGGAGCATATCCTTCAAGCTTGACGGAATGGCGCCGACCCTTTTCATGAGAAAACCCACGAGCCCCCATCATCTGGAGTCGACTACCGTGTCGTGGGAGGTGAGGATCACCGACCAGCCAACGATTCTGAAGAATCTGGTTGACGGTTCCTCGGCCATGTATCGAGTATATCGGTACAAACAATGGTCGGAATGGATGAACGCAGACAATGTAACGGACGAATCCTCCGTTTTCATAACCGGAATAACCGAATGCGAGAGGGGAAACACTTCCAGACTCCAGTTCAGGGCCATGGATATTCTGGGGAATGAGGTAGTTTCCGAGGAATACACCATCCATGTGAACATTCCACCCACGCTTGTACTGCCTGAAGGGGTAGCCAATATCACATTGACAAAAGATCAGAGCCTGAACCTATCCGGCCTGGATTTCGCGGAGGATCCCGATGAGGACGATCCCCTGGATTACGAATGGTATATTGACGGAGGGATCGTGGCATCCAAGGTCAATCTGTCCTATCCCCTCTATACGGAAAGTCTGGGACCCCACACGATCACCCTGAAAGTATCGGACAGGTATGAGGAAAGGGAGATCTCCTTCCCCATCAACATCGATCCGGAGCCGGAAGTGGAAGATGACAGCACTCTTCTGGATGATATTCTCAACAGCGAGTACTTCATAATCATTCTCATTCCCTTCGCCCTGATCATAATAGTCATCATCCTGGCGGTACTGATCATCGCACTTTCGAAGATGAGCTCATCAAGGGATGAGGTGGATTTCGTTGTGGACGAGGAAGCGTTCGGAGAGGGATCGGCAACAGGCGAGATCAAGAAGCGCATCGAGGAGATGTACGGAGTGAACGCCGGGATGGATTACGACGGCGAGGCGGAAGCCCAGACGGACATGTCAGGCGAGGAGTTTGATTTCGATTACAACCTCTACGAGGTCCTCGGCCTCGAAACAACCGCCGCTGATGTCGAGATCAAGAAAGCCTACAGAAAGCTGGCGGCCTACTATCATCCCGACAGGGTGGCCATGCACAAGGAGATCGATGTTCTGGAGGCGGAGGAGACGATGCTGAGGATCAACAAGGCCAAGGAGTTCCTCCTCGATCCTGAGAGAAAGGCCCGCTACGACGCTCATCTCGACGAGATAGATTTCGAATTCGATCTCTGACGGACGATCCGCAAGAACCGTTACCGGCGCTGGTAACTTTTTGGTAATTACCACTTGTACCTTATATACCACGACATTTCTGAATCCACCAAGGGAGTGTTTTTCATGCGCAGGACCAGGTTGGGTGGAACCTCGGGGAAATCCCCCGAAGGTTACCGGATACTGGGAGTTTCCCAGGCTGTTGGAACGGTTCTTCTGCTTTCGATCTCCGTGATCATGGCGGGAGGAGTGGTTCTCTGGACTCAGCAGATGGAGGAAATCCAACCCGCATTATATGTGGACATATGGTCAAATATCGAGGGAAACGACCTGGTTCTCACACATCGCGGAGGGGATTTTCTCGACGGTGAGGATACGATCGTAATTGTCCGGAACCAGGATGGATCGACGCCGGTTCACGATTCCTACTACTCCCTTTCGGCGGCATCGGATGAAACCTGGTCCCCCGGCGAGATCCTCAGCATCGACATATCATCAGTGGACAACAGGTTCAATCTGATCATCACCTCAGGATTGGACAACGGGGAACCGGTGGTCATCTTCAGCGAGACCTTGATCCGAAATCCCGCCTCGTCAGGATTGCCCGACCTTGCTGTCACAATGATCAGCATACAGGATCATGGTATTAACATGAACACGATATACGAGGGAGGGGATTACGATGTGGTCATCAGGGTGGACAACCTCGGTGACAACATGACCGATGTGTACTTCCAGGAGATCCCCGGCAACAGGATAGCAAACCTCAACGTATTCGACACCAGGGAAGAGATCATCTTCTCGGAGGTGGAGATGGAGCATTTCGACAGCACCGATATCGAGATAACGGGCGGTGATTTCGGAATACTGGATGCAGGGGATTACATGGTCTTTCGGTATACATGGCCTGCATATCAGAATACCACCAGGGTCCTCGGACCACACACGCTGAACGTGAAGATCCCGCCATACCCGTTGGGAGAGCTGGTTTACACCAACAATAAGATCGATCGGAGGTTCAACGTCAACAAGGAGATGCTGCCTGTCGTGATCCCGGGCCCCAATCCCGGCATCTACGATATCTATTTCTCCAATAACGCTCCCTACAGCGGTGAGGAGATAGAGGTTACGGTGGTGATCCAGAACTCGGGAAACGAACCCATCGAATACGATGATGATGTAACTCTTCTGGTCTCCACATGGAAACCGGAACTGATGAACGAGGAGAACTCGGCCGAATACGGATGGCCGGTACAAACAGAGGTGAGGAACTGGAGGGTGGATAAAAGCGATCCGCCCGCTTATGATTACGGGGATTGGAGAACCGACGCCGAGATCATGCCGATCGAATATGACACGGATTTCCCTACCTGCACGATACCGAACATACAGCTTCTCCCCGGAGCATATTTCTTCTTCTATTTCTCCCTGACTGCCCAGGTTGACGAACCGGGCGGGGAACTGAGGGTTTATGCCTGTATCGACGTGTTCAATACAACTGCCTCACCCCAGGGGGTTCCCGTGGACGGAGGAGACAGGGTTGACGAGCTTGATAACTACGGGGAGGGTACAATCCAGGTCCTGCCGAAGATCCTTGTCCTTGACGATGACGAGGCGGTTACGGGTTCGGTGAATGACGTAACCTCCTCCGTTCTGGAAGCCCTTGTCGGAGCGGGTGTGAACATCGACGCCCTGTACATTCCCCAGGTTGTCGAGGACAGCGGAATGGACAGGGATGCTCCTGCATTCGAGTACGACGGGGCTGTTCTGAACGCTCCTTCACTTTCCGATTACGATATCGTAATATGGGTAACGGGCAAATCCGTCGATCCATTTACAAACAGAATAGAGACAGGCAGCCAGTACGGAGGCAATATCCAGGAGATGATGAAGTTCATGGATGCCGGCAAATACCTGCTTATCATAGGATCATCTCCACTGGGAAGGTACGGGACCGGATTGGAACCGGATACCGGTCTCGTCAAGTATTTCGACTCGGGATACACCGATCAGCCCAATGCAGGGAACGGTTACAGTCCCCTGCACAACGGGTTCATCGAGGCGAGAACCCTCGCAAGGGATTATCTGAGAATTGCCAGGATCGAAACTTCTATAGACCTGCCCGAGGGAGCGGATCAGATCCTGATAGGAACGGATACGGGGACGGGCGGTGTAACACCCATACCCGATGGTGAGCCGCAGTACAACATATCCTTAATCGAACAGGAGGCCGACAACAACCTGGCCCAGATTATGGTACCGTACATCGATGATCCGGCCAATCCCATGACGCAGGGAGTGATTGTACGGAGCTTAGCGGATGAGACCGCAGACAGATACATAGCTCTGAGATCATGGGGAGACACAGGGAACGAGACGGAATCCAATTACAGGGTGTCGCTGAACAGCTGGGATCTGAACCAGATCGAATATCTGAACGAGAAGATCAACCTCATAGCCGGATATCTGAGGTGGTTCGACTGGGAGATCAGCGTCGGCCGCGACCTTGCGATAACCCGTTTGACCCTTTCCATCATCAGCGAGAGTCCGTCCGGATACGAAAGGCTGCCGATCAATGATACCAACGTGCCGAAGTACCTGGATACGATAGAGGCCGAGGTGATCGTACGGAACAACGGCCCCTCTCTGGAGACGTCTTCGGTCATATTCTACATAACGGGCCCGGACGGGATCGAACTGCCCATTAGTCCGGGGGTTCCCGATCCCTTCGATCCGGACAACGAGGATTCCAATCCCGTGGATATATCGGGACTCGGCGGGCACGGATCGGAGATGATCATTTACAAGCTGTGGCTGGCGGTCGGTGTCGGGACGTACACGTTCAGGGTCGTCGTGGATCCCTATCATCTCATAAGCGAGGTATCCGAGGATAACAACGATATAACCTATTCCACATCCACGGTGACCTCATTCATAACCCAGAACAACATACTGATCGTCGACGACGACGATTCATCCGACAACTGGATTTTCGACGAGGCACCTCCTATAGACCCGGTAATAGTCTATCCCTCGGGGGAGGAGCCGAGCGATATAATCGCATACGTACTCGACAACCTGAGCCATATAGATGAAGCGGATGAGGATTATTACAAGTACGAGATATGGCATGTCAAGAACAGGTACAGCGGTGGATGGATCATGGGCGATGGACCCACGATCTCCGATATCAAGAGATTCAATTCCGTATTATGGGTGACGGGCGAATCCGGAAGCAGGATACCGGACACCGTCCAGACATTCACGGATTCGGATATCACATCGATCATATCATACCTCGAGGGAGATTATCCGGAAGCCGAATTCCTCCCTCCCGAACATTACGAGAACCTTATGGTCGTGGGTTCCAGGGTTGTCTCGGATATTGCCGGAAACACACCTCTGGACTACATTCTGGACGATTACCTAGGGGTCAATCCCTCGGCGGGAATGCGGGCAACTTCCAGCAGGATAGTGGGACCCTCCACGGGATCTTACCTGGACCGAACATACGTGGGTATGGATTACGTCATTTCCAGCGTGTTCGAGTACGAGATCATAAGCCAATCAAGCCCCCCGAATTCGATTCAGAGTCCGGGCCTTTACGCGGTAAACGGGGGATCCAGCCATCTCATCTCGACCCAGATAAGACATGTCGATCCTACCCTCGAGGTCTATTTCAGAACGGTAACACATAACTGGCAGCTGACCAATGCCGATCATGATGCGCAGGAATCTAAGCTCTCGGAGATGATTTACCTCACCCTTCACTGGTTCGAGACTCCCGACGTGAGGCCCGAACTGATCGGGAGGAATCCCCATCTGGTCGTCGAGAACAGGAATCCCGTCATCGGCAATTCCTATCTTGTTACCTACAAGATAGCAAATATGGGCGGAGCCGGAGGAGGAGGCACGGTGAGGTTCAGGGATGGGAACACCCTGATCAAGAGCGAGAATTTCTTCATCGAGCCCGATCAGACAGCCACCCTGGAAGCAATATGGAAACCGCTTTATGCCGGTTTCCGAACACTCAGCGTATCCATAGACTATTACGATGATTACGATGAGATCTACGACGATCTCAACAACCATCCTACTAGGAATATCTATGTGTATTATTTCTGGGATGATATGGAAAACGGCGCCGGGAACTGGCGCCACGATTCAACCATGCTTCTGATCAACGGGGAATCGCCGCTCGATTACCTCGATCCCTTCGATCGAAATCCGAGCACCAACATAAGCAACGAATGGGACCTGACAATGTCAAAGGATCTCAACGTCTCTGATTCCATATTCCGAAGCGCACCTTACTCATTCCAGCTGGAGGAGAGCGCAGGGGCCGTCAAGGGTGATGCGGATGTTCTGGCCGCCCTCGTCATCGACAATTCCGATTCAATGGCAAGAACACTACCCAACGGCAGCATGCCCCTTGACCTTGCAAAAATCGCAGCGAAAGTGCTTGTAAACGAGCTCTCAGATAAGTCGTTCGTTTCTCTCTGGGTATTCAGGGGTAACAATCCCAGGAACGATCTCCCACTGACGACGCTCCAGGGCGGGGGACGAGAGGTTGTTCTGAATGCAATCGATAACATAAGGCCTAAGGGCGGGATAACCTCGATATGGGACTCCACCGGATCGGCATATATGGACATCCAGTCCAGCAAGAGCTCATATCCCGACCTTACCCCTGCTGTTGTGGTTCTGTCAGACGGTGCGGATTATCTGTCATCCGACGATTCGGCTCTGAAATTGTTCATGCTGGAGAGGGGAAGCAATGAATGGTGCCCTTGGCATAACATGTACTTCGGAGACGATCCCGACCTTGGATTCATTTCGGTTAAATACAATGACCACAAGGGTAAATATTCGATCCCCTGGGATAAGATCCCCGGATCGTGGCTGACTGTGGGAAACGGCCTTCTCGGCGATAGAAAGGGTCTTCTCAATTCGAACATTCCCATATACACCGTTGGATTGGCTTTGGAACACAATCCGGATCTGGATATCGACCCGATCACTCCGGACTGGAACCAGACCTCAACATGGATTGAGGGATGGACCGAACCGAATCATTACAGGTACCTCAATCTGATCAGCGATCCCGGGGAGCTCGAGTCGGGAACCGTTGAGTACAACCTCTGGAGGATCTCAACAACCTCGGATGCCGAGTATTTCTATGCACCAAACCCAGAGGATCTCGTGGACATATTCAGGAAGATCGGAGAAAAACTTGCCTCGCCGACCAATCAAACCAGGGGGGGTTCTCCGACAAGGGCGGAGGATGTGCCAAACTCTGATAAATGGGCTGTAACGCAGTCATTGGACCTTTCCGACACCGAAAACGTCTACCTCACATTCTGGCACAAGTACAATATCGTCGACGGGACCAACGGCGCCTTCATACAGATCGGCTACAAGGATCCGACCGTCGACACCAGCGGAGATCCGGTGAATGACTGGGACTGGAAATACGCGGTCCCGATAGAGGGTGCCTATTCCGGCTCCATGTACCTTGGCGTTGACAGGTATGACAGCTTCGGGAACAGGATAACATGGGGATGGAACGGTCTGAGCGGGGAAGGGACCTTCAAGTGGGAATATGTCAAGATAGACGTGAAGGATTACGTACCCGAGAGATACCTTGACGAGGTGAAGATCAAATTCAACTACACCCAGTACGGCGGGGGAACCGGATACGGCTGGTGGTTCGACGACGTCAAGGTCGTCGTCAGCAGGGCCGATGACGATCCGGTCTCCGAGGTAGTGACCGATAACTGGAAGCTTCAGACCGGATCGGTTGCCGCCGGAACGACCCACAGCGGAACCCATGCATGGTTCTGCGGAGATCCATCCAATCCCTACAATGATTTCAAGGATGGAGTGGATAATTCCCTCTATACGAGGCCCATCGATCTCACAAATGCCGAATGGGCGTATTTCCAGGCCAGTCTCAAGTTCAATTTCGATACGGACTCGGGGAGGCCCCCGGACGGATTCAGGATGGAGATCAGCGTGGACAATGGACAGACGTGGATATCGCTCAGCCTCGGGGTCAGGTCATCGTGGTCTGTGAGCGGGACCGAGGGAGATGCGGGCGATGGTCTGATCGACGGAAAATCCTTCACAGGTATACCGTCAACGAGCGGTAGCTACTGGGTATGGACATCGACGGTGAGCAGGATCAACACCGACCTGACCGGTTTTGTCGGAAACGTGGTTATACTGAGGTTCAGGCTGATCACCAATACCGACCAGGACGGCCACCACGACAAGAACCATACCTTCCCTGCCGGGGAGGAGTTCAGGGGGCTGTATGTCGACGACGTGATCGTTTACGGACAATCCCTGATATCGGGAAGGAACAACGTGGATCCTGTCGATGATCCCGATCGGAAAAAGACGGTGTCAGAATCGGTTTTTGATTACAATCAAGCGTTGCCGGCGGATCCGGATATGGATGGCAAACCGGAAGGTTCTGCCTTGAATCAAGTTCAGGAGGGAGAGGTCTCGACGATATCGGGCGCGATACTGATAGTGATGTTCTTGGTTCTGCTGACAGCTGTATATATCACATTTAGAAGGGCAAGATTTGCCCTTTCACACAGAAATGGGGGTATGAACGATGCGTAGATCGTTTTTGGGAAGCATGATGGTCCTCTCGAGGAGGACCGACAGAGTAATGGGTGTATCAGAGGCAGTTGGAACGGTTCTGCTGCTGGGTGTTTCCGTTTCCCTTGCTGGAGCGGTAGCCTTGTGGACCCAGACCATAGATGAGGGCGAGGAAGGACTATACGTCGACCTCTGGGCGGTTATCGAGGGAAATGAACTCGTGATCACCCATAGGGGAGGCGACATCCTGGACGGGTATTTGACCAACCTTCATGTTAGAAACCAGGATGGATCGACCACGGTCCCGGAGACGACCTACTGGAGTTTGACAGGAATGGATTTCTGGCTTCCCGGAGATTCAGCCCACATCGATATCACCGCGTCGACCGACGTGTTCGATATCGTTGTCACGACGGAAAAAAGCAACGGGAACTCCGTGGTAGTGATGTCGAACACGATGGTAAAACCGCAGTCATCATCGAACTTCCCCGACCTGGGTCTAACACTTATCAGCATCAAGGATTCGGATGGCTCCAATGTCAACACGATATACGAAACCGGCTCCTACGTTATCCAGGTCATGGTGAAGAATTTCGGGTCGAACCTAACAGATGTGTTCTTCGCAGAGGAAGCAGGTAACAAGATGTCCAATCTCCGTCTGTTCGATACCTCGGATCCTCTGGAGTTCTCATCTATCCAATCCGTTCACCATATGGCTGACGCCCCCCATCATGAGGTGACCGGTGCCGGAAAGGGCATGCTCATGACCGGAGATTACATGATAATCAACTTCACGTGGTCAGCCGACGAGGAGAATCCCAGATCTCTCGGATCCCACGTGATGAACGTAAAGATTGTACCCTATCCCGGAGGGGAGGTCAATTACCGGAATAACTACATTGACAAGAGATTCAATGTTGACAAGGAACTCGTGCCGGTCGTGATCCCCGGACCCAATCCGGGCATTCACGACATTTATTTCTCGAACAACGCACCTCACAGCGGTGACGAGATAACCGTAACCGTCGTGATACAGAATTCGGGAGATCAACCGATCAATGCAAGCCACGGAGTCATTCTGGTGATCTCCACATGGAAACCTGAGCTGATGAACACGATCAATTCGGCAATTTACGGATGGCCAGTCTATTCCGACGTCAGAAACTGGAGGGTGGATCAGGACAGCCCGCCGGATTACAGTTACGGTGACTGGAGGACCGATGCTGCCGACATGCCGATAACATTTGACGACACATTCCCGACATGCATCGTGCCGGACATATCCCTCCTGCCCGGAGCCTATTTCTTCTATTACTTCACCCTAACGGCAAGGGTTGAGATACCGGGAGGCCAGCAAAAGGTCTATGCTGCAATCGATGTCTATAATACCGCCGCGCAGAGCCAGGCTCTGAAGGTGAGCGACGGGGACCAGGTGGGAAACCTGGACAACTACAAGGAGGGGACCGTACAGGTCCTTCCGAAGATCCTTCTCGTGGATGATGACGAGGCGGCCACCGGGTCCGGACTGGATGTGACATCCACAGTTCTTGAATCGATCGTCGGGGCCGGTGTGACCATTGACAACATATACATCGCTCAGAGCGTGAAAGACAACGGAACCATGAGGGATGCTCCAGCATACTCGTACGAGCAGGATGAGATAGCGGCCCCGGCCCTGAAGGATTACGATATCGTTATCTGGGTTACCGGATATGCCGACGATCCGTTCACGAACAAACCGAAGATCTCCGAGTCGGATTTCGGAGGGAATATCCAGGAACTCATGGAATACATGGATAACAACAAGTACCTTCTCATAGCGGGAGAATCACCGTATGAGGGTCTTTCGCAGTATTTCACGGGCGGCATCTCCCTGGTTCATTCGGGTTTCGGTTCCACCAATGAGTTCCAGGATGCCTCGCTTTTCGTCTACAACTACCTTGGAATTGCCCGAATAGACAGCGGTGAGGATCTTCCATACGACGATCCGAATTATCTGGTTGGTATCGATACGGAGCCTGAAGGCATAACGTATACCCCGGATCCCGTTGGCGATCCGTACCATATCAACCTTGAGGAACAGACCGCCGGAAACGGCGCCATGCAGAATTTCCTGCCCCGGGATGTGGTGGTCGGTACGTTCGAACTTCCCATCGGCGTTCTGACTACGCAGAATGATCTTGATACTTTCACCGGCCTGGTAAATTCGATAAAGGCCTGCTCCTCACCGGTCGGCACGGAACAAGCCCAGTACAGGGTAGTATCCCTTGCTTGGGACATCACTCAGATAACATACCTCAACGAGAAGATCGAACTATTCGCAGGAATTCTCAGGTGGTTTGACTGGGAGATCCATGTCGGAAGGGACCTTGCGGTCACCAAGATGGAGCTTTCCATTTTGAACTTCAACGGGATCGGTTGGGAGAACAACATAATCGACGATGAGAACGTTCCCAAATACCTGGATACCGTGCAGGTCGAGGCCACCATCCGCAACAACGGACCGACGATAGAGACCACCACGGTCATGTTCTATATCACGGGACCCGACGGGATAGAACTCCCGATAACGCCCGGGATCCCGGATCCAAGGGATCCTTCGAACGATGACGTGAATCCGCTCGACATATCCGGTGTTGCGGGAGGCGGCGGAGAGGAGACCATATTCAAGCTGTGGCTTGCGGTAGGGGTGGGAGAGTATACATTCAGAGTGGTGGTCGATCCGTATCATCTCATCGAAGAGGTATCCGAGGACAACAACGACATATCCTATTCTACCTCGACCGTTACCTCTTTCGTGACGCAGAACAACATTCTCATAGTCGACGACGACGACTCGTCGGACAACTGGGATCTGCAGGTGGTTCCCCCGATAAATCCGATCATCTCATACCCGGTCGGAGAGGAGCCCAGCTCACTGATAGAGGACATATTGACGGATTTCGGTTCGGAGGCCGAGGAGGACGAGTATTCATATAAATTTGAGGTGGCCACGATAATCAACACATACGACGGCGATTGGCATATAGGGAACGGACCGGAGATCTCGGAGCTGAAGAGGTACAATTCCATCTTATGGGTAACCGGTGATTCGGGGTCCATCATACCTGTTACCAGGCAGACGTATACGGACAGTGATATGTCCGGGCTCCAGGATTATCTCAACGGTAATTACCAGGAGGCCGATTTCCTGCCCGAGGATCACAATGAGAACGTGATGTTCATCGGTTCGAGGATCATATCCGATCTCTCCGCAGATCCGGCGGCATTCTCATTCATGGAAAACTACATGGGAGTATCCCCGGGTGTTGCAGATTCCGATTCCACGCGTCTAATAATGGGGCCCGAGGAGGGAGAATTCAACGAGGACGTGTTCGTTGGAATTCAGTATAGCATGACCTCCATATGTGAATACGAGGCCTACAATCTGTCGGTATCTCCCGAATCAGACATACGGGAGGGTTACCAGGCATATTCGGATGGGGCCTGGAATCTCATCGGATCCCATATGCGGAAGGAGGATCATCTGAACAAGATCTACTTCAGGACGATCGTGAACAGCTGGCAGATGACCCGGGCTAACCATGCCTCCGTGGAATCCGCCCTTTACGAGATGGTCTATCTGTCACTGCACTGGTTCGAAACACCCGAGTACAGGCCGGAGATCCTGAGCAGGAACTCGAAGCTGATATTCGAGAACGAGAACCCAGTGATGGGAAATTCATATGTCCTGACTTTCGAGATAGCCAACCTCGGAGGGTCCGGCGGGGGCGGGACTGTGAGGTTCCTGGACGGAAGAACACTGATCAAAAGCGAAAACGTCTACCTCCAGCCTGATCAGGTAACGACACTCGAGGCAATTTGGACACCGCTTTATGCCGGTGAGAGGCATATTTCGGTATCCATCGACTATTACAGCGATTACGACGAGGTTTTCGACAGCTTCAACAACAATCCGTCGCAGACGAGGGAGGTTTACTTCTTCTGGGATGATATGGAGAACGGAACGGGCAACTGGGAGCACGATGCAACCGTGGTTATGATAAACGGGGAGGGAAGGCTCGATTACATGGAGGAGCCGACCAACACCGATATCGACAACACATGGAGCGGAACCGACGGCTTCAACCTTAACACGGCCGTTTCAAATCCGGTCGTCCAGGACATATACCATACGAGCCCCAATTCGTTCATGATGTACGAACCTGAACTGGTAGGGTCGTACAGAAAACCCATTGACATGGTCATAATCATCGATACCACGGGATCTATGGCAGGCCAGAAACTGACCGACGCCAAGACGGCCGCGAAGACCATGGTGAATATGTTCAACGAGAACGACAGGTGTGCGCTGTTCAAATTGACCAGCGACGGTGAGTTGTGGATCCCGCAGTTCCTGGTTGAGCATTTCACCTACATGACTGAGGAGAACAAGAAGAACTTCACCACAACGATCGACAGCTGGACTGCTTCCGGAGGGACACCGCTATGGGATGCAAGCGGATACGGGATAGACTATTCACAGGACCCGGTTTCCTACGGAGGAACAGCCAGACCCGGAACTCCCGTGGATGATTATATTCAGTCCGCGATGGTACTTACCGATGGAGTGGATCAGTATTATTCCGGCACTTACGAGGCAGGAAGCAGGGTCTTCTGTCCGGGATCTCCCTCGGGGGAAAGCTACGCAACCAGCACCTGGGGAATAGCGGCAGGGAATACATGGGGTGATTTCCAATCCTACTCGCACCAGGGCGGTATGTACATGGATGTTCAATATTATGATCCCGTCACCAGGACCGTGAGGTGGACGGATCTGAGGTATCATGCGACCACTCAGGGCTGGGACGGTGTCGCAGGGATTGGAGGTTCCGACAGCGATAAAAGGTACGGTTTGGCTGAAGCTCCCCCGCTGGTATATTATGTCGGACTGAATATCACACCGCAGTCAAGCTTTTCATCACTTCCCGGATACATGCCGGATTGGGATGTCAGGTATCCGTTTACCCATGAGTATGCAATGAAGATGATCGCAGAGACCTCGGGATCGGATTACTCCGGTTCCGGCCAATATTTCTTCACACCCGACTCATCCGAGCTTGAGAAGATCTTCTCCAGGATATTCCTCGAGCTCGAGAACGAGGCAATGGGATCAACAAGGGGATCCGGGGTCCCGACCAGATCCGACGATCCTTGGGACGACGGTACAACCGCGCTTAAGGACAAGTACATAGTCACCAATGCGATCGATCTCAGAAACGCCGACAGCGCCAGGTTGACCTTCTATCAGAAGTACAACCTCAGAAGGGCGGCGAACGGAGGGGTCATGATGGTTGGAACCTGGAACGGTGTCGACTGGGATTTCAAGTACGTCCAGCCCGATTATCCGTATACGGGAAACATACTGGTCGAATCCTGGGATACCAGGAAGGACGATTACGGGAACGTCATAAGGTGGTGCTGGAACGGCCTGAGCGGCAGCGGGACCATGGACTGGGAATTCGTATCCGTGAATCTTGATGATTTCACCGGGCAGATCGTCGTCATAGCATTCTACTACATCTACGAGTTCGGTGGAACCGGATACGGATGGTTCATCGATGACGTGAAGGTTACCCTGAGCACCGACGAGGACAATCCGGGTAAGGATCTCTCAATGGATGCATGGGATCTTATCACAGCCCCGACCCCCGGGAACCAATCCCACAGCGGGAGCAAGGCGTGGTACTGCGGAGGTTCGGGATTCACCGATTTCAAGGACAGTCTGGACAACTCACTCTACACCAGACAGATCGATCTCACATACGCAAAGACCGTGAAATTGGAGGCCTACCTGAAATTCAACATCGATGACACGCCGGGACGGCCTCCGGACGGATTCAGGGTGGAGATAAGCATAGACGGAGGGAAGGCATGGATACCCCTGAATCTGGGAGTCAGGTCAAGCTGGTCGGTAAGCGGTTCGGAGGACGATATCTCCGACGGATTCATCGACAACCGCTCTTACACCGGTTTGAACGAGGGAGAGGACTGGGTATCCACGGATACCATGGCGCGGTTGATAACGAATCTGGACGGATTCACGGGCAACGTGATCACCATCAGGTTCAGGATGGTTACGAACACCGACGGGATACATTACGAGGTTGCGTCGAAGCCAAAGGGTTTCTTCATAGACGATGTTGTGATATACGGGGAATCCCTCGAGGGATCCAGGGGTTCGACCGATGAGGCCCCGGATCACCTCCGTATGCCGGAAAGGATCGAATCCGGTGATGCCTACCCGGCAACGATCTCCAGCAGGCTACCGGAAGAGACCATGTCCTCTGCTCCCGAGGGGTCCGAGGATGATATCACCCCGGTAGACGATGATCCGAAAATCGATGATGCTCCGTCAACAGGGATCGACATGAACTTCATCATTCTCATGGCGTCTCTGATATTCACCGCGGCAATGGTATCCCTCGTGGTTGTCAGGAGGAGATCCTGAGGTGGAAATTGGAGGGAATGGGCCATGAAGAGATTCATGAACGATCAGAGGGGCGATGCGGTGATAATCACCGCGGTTATCCTGCTGTCGCTGGGGGCCGCCGTGGGCGGCCGTCTGCTTCTGGATTACGGGGAGACCATAGGAAAGGAGGACGATATGATCCATATCAGCGACGTGGAGGATTCATTCGTAAGGCTCAGGGGATCGATGTATTCCCTGCTGGAATCCGAGGATACGAGATCGACGATCGTGTCCAGGGTGACCCTGGGAACCTCCGGAAATCCGTATCTGACGGTTGCCAGATCATCCGGCAAGCTCTCTTATGAGGTAGGGAATGACAATTTTCACATCGCTTTCTACCGAAACATCGGGGGTGTCGAGGTTCTCATCGATTCCGCATCGGGATCCATAACTTATGAGAGCAACAATTACTATTACGACGATCAGAGCCTGATATTTACCGGCGGGGGCATAGTCGTGGATGAGTACGGGTTCAAGGCCGTGTCCGCCCCCCCTTCGATAAATCTCGAGAGGGGATTCGATTCCTACGGCATAGCCATGAACATGTACGGGATGTCGGGTTATTCATGGTCGATATCAGGCATCGATGCAATTCCGTTGAGCATCACGATGAACGCTTTCTCCCAGACCAGCCTGAATATGGGCGCCGGAGAGAGCATCATAGTCAGGATATCCGGCGAGGTCAGGCATGCATGGTCCGCATATGTGAGGGCATATATGAGCAATCTCGGCCTTACCGAGGGAGCTTCGGATGATTTTACGATCACTTCATACGGGGATCACGAGGATATTGAATTGCAGACGCTGTCGTTCTTCGTATGCAATGTAGGTGTAATGGAGGTGAGCATTTGAGGAGGAGTTTCATCAAAGGGAAGAGAAACGACACATCGGGTGTCTCGAATATCGTTTCGATCATCATGCTTGCGGGGATAATCACATCCCTCCTGGGTATGATATTCACCACATATCTTCCCGCATTCGGAAAGGATATCGAGGCGCAGACGCTCAACGAGAGCATGGTGTCGTTCATGGATCTCAAATCCTCGGTCGACATTCTGGCGGTCAGGGGAGACGAGGGAACGGCAATGTCAAGCACGATCACCCTGGGGTCCGTTGGCGGACCGGTTTTCGGATTCGGAAGGTGCTCCGGATCGTTCAGGCTCGATACGCAGGACGGTCTGGTACAGGTCCAGGATCAGACAGGATACGCTTACGGCCGGGGTAGAGGCACGATCAAATACGACTCGAGGAACACATATGTGGATGAGCAGGTCATCACCCTCGAGGCCGGGGCGATAATCAGGGAGCAGCTGGATCAGAGCGTCGTCAAGGGCTCGCCCAACATGATAGTAACAAAGGACGATACTACCGATGAGGTAGTGATGTACCTCCTTCTCACTACGATCGAGGGAGACGATCAATCATACAGCGGGACCGGAACCTACATGATATCAATGACTCTGCTTTCAGAGGAGTTATCCTCGTACACAATTGCACCGGGAACCACGCTTACACTGACCGTGAACACGGATTACAATACACTTTGGGAGGACCTGTTCGTGGGAATCATGAACGACGAGGGAATTCCCGCCGGAGATTATACGACCGATACCAGCGTCGCGGACGAGTTCTCGCTGGACATAAACAACGTTGACAGGCTGGAGATCCGAACTGCCGTGCTCAAACTTTCCGTGGCCTGATACTACTGCGGCCGGTTTACCTGATGTAGACCTCGCCGTCCACAACTACACAGACGAGTTTATCGCCACCATCCCATTCGAGATCCATAGGCTTCAGAAGGTCCATGGGTTTCAATGTCTCAGGATCCAGAATCTGGATCTCTCCGGGTGTCTCCATGATGACAACCGCTTCAACCTCCGCTTCATTCCTCTTCAGGATCCTCCTGCCCATCACGTCCGGGGCGTCGAGGGAGATCCTGCTTCGATTTTTGATGTTCTTCAGCTGAATCCTCTTGGAGGAGATCTTCTCCACAAGATAAGGATCGGAATCAATGACGACGTAATCACCCGTAACGAATCCGGGCAGCCTTACCAGGTAAGTCGATCGATAGAGGTCTTTTCCGTCCTTTCTACCGTACAGGGATGAGGATGATTTCATCTCCCCGCCGTATGAATCATGAAGGCGCTGGGCCAGCTGCCGGGTGAAGGTTTTCTCGCCCATGTAGAAATCATATCCCCCCCTAACCTTCTCCTTTCGGGTTATGAAAATGTTGCTGTCCTTGACGCTGGCGGTGTATGTCTCATCCTCGATCCTGTCGATCAGCGCACCGATCTCACCGTCGGTCAAACCCGCCAGACCGCGTATCTGAAGTATTGCCTCGTAATAGTTTCCGTGCTGTTTCGAGCAGAAAGTGCATATCGTCATGTTCAATCTGACCTCGGTATTGAGGTCGGCTTTCACTATGACTCCTTTGAATATTCCCGATCCCTTTCCCGAGACATGGAACACCGCCTTGTCGAAATCATCGACGCTGAGATCCACTGAAATGCCGGTTAAGTCATTATGATGGGACAGGCTGCGGTGGGCTGTCGCCACTGCGGCGTCTGCGGCGTCTCCGTCGCAGTCCTCCCACGATTTTCCGTTTCCGGATATCCTGTTGCATTCCGGGCATGCATATCCCCTTATCACCTTCGGAAGGACAAAGGGTTCGATGGATGCGATCAGGCATTCCTCGCACAGGTTATCGGCATACTGTTCCCTGGCTCCGCATTTCAGACAAAGCATGTGGAACCCGGGAGGGACCTATGGTTCATAAAGTTTTATCGGCGAGAGCAGTACCGCTTCCGATCTGATCGCCGAAGCGGAGATTCCGAATTTGCCTGATGTATTTCAGGTTCCCTCTTCCCAGCTGTTCAGATATCTGATCTGATCCTCCGAAAGCTCGTCGATCGAATACCCAAGAGCCTCAAGTTTCAGACGGGCGATCGCCTCGTCCAGTTCCCTTGGGAATCTGATAACCTCATTATTCATTTCAGCCCCTTTCGTCGCGATCATCTCCGCTCCCGCGGCCTGTATGGCAAAGGACATGTCCATGATCTCCACGGGATGCCCCTGTCCGGCAACCAGATTGACCAGCCTTCCCTGGGAAAGCACATGAATGGATCTTCCAGAAAGCATGTACGTGTCCACGAACTCCCTGGATCTCCTCCTTCCGTCGCTCAACGATTCCAGGGATCCAAGGTCGATCTCGTTGTTGAAGTGCCCCGCGTTTGCCAGGATGACACCGTCGGGCAGCATCGGAATGACCTTTCTGCCGATAACGTCCCTGCATCCGGTTGCGGTGACGATCAATCCTGCGTCCAAGCATGCCTTTTCCATGGGATGAACCCTGAACCCGTCCATGGATGCCTCGACGGCCTTGACCGGATCCACCTCGCATACGGTTACGTTGGCTCCGAGACCCTTGAGCCTCATTGCTATCCCCCTCCCGCACCAACCGTATCCTGCCACGACGCATCTCCTGCCGGCAATCGAGAGGTTGGTTGCCGTCAGAATACCGTCAACCGTCGATTGACCCGTTCCGTAGCGGTTGTCGAAGAGATGTTTCATGTCGCAGTCATTCACATCCATCATGGGAAATTCCAGCTTCCCCTCCTTCTGAAGGGATATGAGACGGATTATTCCCGTTGTCGTCTCCTCGCAGCCGCCAATAACGTGAGGAAGCATTTCCCTTCTGTCAGTATGAAGGAGTTTGACCAGATCTCCTCCGTCGTCGATCACGACCTGAGGTTTCATATCGATGGCCCAGTTCAGAGCATCGAAATACTCTTCCCGCGTCTCGCCGTATCTGGCCCGGACCTCCAGTGATCCGGGGGCAACATCCTCCTGCGGTAGGGCAATCGCCACGGGATCGTCCGTCGAGAGGGGATTGCATGAGGTCAGACGGACCGCCGCGCCGGCCCTTGCCAGTGTAAGGGCCAGAATACCGGTCTTCGCCTCGGTATGGAGGGCCATGGCTATTCTGATTCCTTTGAGCGATCCGTTCACCTTGATGTCTTCACCGATCTTTCGGAGGACCGGCATGTGTTCCTCTGCCCATCTCAATTTTCCGGCACCGGAGGAGATCAATTTCTCCCTCTGTTCCCTGTTCAGGTCTTCAAATAGGATCCTGTTCATTAGATCACAATCCCGCCGCATTCCTTAACTCCGAGGCCATGTCGGTCCTCTCCCAGGTGAAATCCGGATCTTCCCTTCCGAAGTGGCCGTAGGCGGCCGTTTTCCGGTAGATGGGCCTTAACAGATCGAGGTGATCTATGATCGCACTCGGTCTGAGATCGAAGCGTTTGACTATCAGTTTTTCGATTTCCTCCTCATTGATTCTCGAAGTGCCGAAGGTATCGACCATGACCGATACCGGTTCCGCCACACCGATTGCGTATGCTATCTGAACCTCGACCTTGTCAGCTAGACCTGCCGCGACTATGTTCTTGGCCAAATATCTGGCCATGTATGAACCCGATCGATCGACCTTGGAAGGATCCTTTCCAGAAAAAGCTCCCCCGCCGTGGGACCCGACTCCGCCGTATGTATCCACGATGATCTTCCTGCCTGTCAGTCCGGTATCGGCATGGGGGCCTCCCAGTACGAATGTCCCGGTCTCATTGATGAAGAGTTTCATGGAATCGCTTCTCAAATCCTCGGGAATGACATGGTTGACAACTTTTTCGGTGAGGGTCTCGACAATAGTCTCATGGTCAATACCTTCCCTATGCTGGGAGGCGAGAACAACAGCAGATACCGAAACGGGCTTTCCCATGGAATAATCCACGGTAACCTGTGATTTTCCATCCGGTCCGATGAAATCGATTTCGCCGCTCTTTCTCGCCTCCGCCAGTCTTTTGGTCAACCGGTGGGCGAGAGATATCGGAAGAGGCATGAATTCAGGTGTCTCGGTGGTTGCGTAACCGAACATGAGACCCTGGTCTCCGGCACCCTGCTCCAGGTGGAGTCCGGCATTGCTGTTCACTCCGATCGCGATGTCGGAGGACTGCTCATGAATGGATGTGAGGATTGCACAGGACTGGTAATCGAATCCCATCCGCGGATCAGAATACCCGATTCCCTTGATCGTATCCCTTACCGTTGAAGGGATGTCCACGTATGCATTCGTGGATATCTCCCCGGATACAAGGGCCAGTCCGGTAGTAACCAGCGTTTCGCAGGCGACACGGCCTAGCGGGTCCTGTTTCAGCACCTCGTCGAGAATCGCGTCCGATATCTGATCCGCCATCTTGTCGGGGTGTCCTTCCGTGACCGATTCGGATGTGAATTTGAAATGTCTTTCTCCTACCATGAGTGGGGTATTAATTAATGGCATTAAATCCTTCTTCTAAAACCATTCATTTTCATATTGACGGAAATGAGGAATCTCAGCAATACAATCAAATGACCCTTTCGTGAATTTCCCGGACAATATGCAATATTCGTTTAACTGCAATCGGCCTTTCCCGGTCTAGCACTATAAACAAGTCCCGAGCACAACTTGATAAAGAAAACCCCCCCGGATAAATATGCGATCATATGCAAATCACCAATAAACGCGCAATGCCGTCTTTCCCGTTTGATATTTATACTATCCCGTATTTTTCATTTATCTTGCCTTATGTTGTCTCAGCGCGAGGTGGCCCTTGATGAAAACCGAAACCGAACCAAAATGGGAGGAGAGGCCATGGGGCAGGTACATGACAGTCTCCGAAGGCGACGGATTCAAGGTTAAGGTAATAGAAGTGGCTCCCGGAATGAGGCTCAGCTACCAATCCCATGACCACAGGGATGAGAGGTGGGTGATAATCGACGGCAGCGCTCTGACAACCATAGATGACGTTGTTATCAAGGGAAAGAGGGGAGATATTGTCATTATAGAGAGGAATCAGAAACATCGGGTCTGGAATAACGGGAATGACATACTCAAGTTCGTCGAGGTACAGATGGGAGATTATCTTGAAGAGGATGACATCGTGAGATACGAGGACGATTTCGGCAGATCCTGAGCACGTTTGATCTCATACCAGGAGGATATCGACAATGGGTTTGAAAATAGGTCTGGCGCTCGGAGGAGGAGCTGCCAGGGGAATGGCCCATTTGGGTGTCATCGATGTTCTGGAGGAGAACGATGTTCCGATCGACCTGGTTGTTGGAACGAGCATCGGTTCGATAATCGGAGCGGCGTACTGTTCGGGGCAGCACGGTGATCTGGAGGAGTTCGCCCGCCATGTCGATCTGTGGAAGATGATATCCTTTTTCGATGTCAAACTCCCGAGGCACGGCCTCCTGAACGGGGAGGTTGCAACCAAATTCCTGCTCGAGGAAATCGAGCTGCCCGAGATACAGGATCTTCCCGTACCCTTCGCCGCGGTGGCATGCGACCTCGACACGGGCGAGAGGGTCGTTCTGGACAGGGGAAGCTGTTTTCAGGCCTTGAGGGCGTCGAGCGCGGTGCCCGGTCTTTTCGAGCCCGTGAAGGTCGGAAAAAGGTTTCTGGTGGACGGAGGTTTGGTGGATCCCATCCCGGTCGATGTCGCACGGGAAATGGGTGCTGATTTCGTCATAGGCGTGGATCTCAATCACTACATGCTTGAAGCAAGGGCGGAGAAGAGAGAAGTTGGTCCGGCGACCCCCCCGACTGGAGTACTGAAAAGGATGGAGCAGAAATTCGGTCCATTCAAGAACGAGGTCCCTCCCCCGATCTTCGAGATCCTTCTGGATTCCATCTACATAATGGAGAAGCGTATTTCCGATTCGAACGCAAGGACCATGCCTCCGGATATCATGCTGGCTCCGGAACTAGGAGAGATAAACTTCCTCGATTTTTTCAAGGCGGAGAAAGCTATCGATCTCGGCAGGAAGGAGACCGAGAAACGTCTGGGCAGGATATTGAACATGATCCGGAAAAGTAAATGAGCGTTGGTAGAAGCGATTTTTGAGATAGGAACCATTCGATATATATTTATAATATCATTTACTGACCCCACCGGGAGTGATGCACTGTGACAAGGGATGCAAGGTATTCGAAGAATGTCTCATATTCTAGGCCGAAAAGGAAGATCGAAATAATGTCATATAGCAGCTGAAATCATGCAAATTGTATTGAATATCAATGAATTGTCGGCATGAAATCAAATTGGTTTAAAATTTCACTTTCTGATTCTTTTAGACGCTGATTTATATAGTAAGATGACAAGATATTCTAACGGTGCCAACATGGGAACTAAAGACTACAACACGGAGATCCGCGAGCCCCGAAGGAAGAGGCAGATTGTGATCCTGTCGTATCCGATGAACTGAGCCAGCAATTTCCCAAACCGGTGCTATTCGACATTTATTAATATTCAGTTCGATCATTACCCTCATGTGTGTGGTGATTGAATGTACTCCTTTCTGGATGACCTCTTCGGTTCCCAGGGTAATTTTGGAATGCATGAAGAGCTGTTCGGTACACGCAGGATACTTCTGCTGAAGTACCCTGAAGGCAGATGACCCCCCTGCCATCATATCAGCCGCAGGGTACGTGTTAGTATTAACGCTGGGGCAATTTAATTTGAATTTCGCTCCCGTTGTTTTCAGATATCAATGAGATCAATGGCATTTATCCAGTATAAACGTTAACAAATGAGATCTTGATAAATTTCAAAAAATGAAAATAACAGGGTATTCTATAAATATCACAAATATGAGATATTGCTAGGTGTGTACGTGAAAGACAGAAACCACACTTTGAAAGAGCGGGAGATCGTCATATTCTGTTATCCTGATGTTGCGAAGGTTGATTGAATTCATCAGATCCGTCGTTTTTTTGGATTTGCGGATTTGATGACAATCTGATCCTGATGCCTTCATCCGGGTAAATGTATACTACTCTGACATTGATTTAAATACTTTATAGCTGTTTTTTGAACGAGGCTGATAAGGTGAAAAGGGAGATTCTCGAAAATCTGTTCCTTATGAGGAAAGAGTGTACTTTCATCATGGATCATTCCGAGGACATGAATTTTACCGATTTCACGGACAACGAGATTATGAAAAGGGCCTTTTCAAGAAGCCTCGAAATAATCGGGGAAACCGCCAAGAATATCGATTCTGATTTCAAGAACGATCATTCAGGAGTGGATTGGGCCTCGTTCATAGAGGTATCCGAGATCCTCACGCACACGTTCGATAATGTGAATTATTACGTTCTCTGGGATATGTCCAAGACAAGGATTCCGAAGCTGTTCAGGGAAATCGATCTGATGATAGAGGACATATACAGCCGATGAAGTTCGGGATCGGGGGATTTTTCACCCGATAATATTTTTCTAACCTGCAGTTCATTAAAATACCTGAATAATTTACCGAACAGATGAGCGAGGTCATCATATGTCGGTCGATTCGGTTTCCATTGTAGGTTCCGGTTACGTGGGGATGATAACAGGCATGGGGCTCTGTGATCTGGGATTCGATGTCATATTCCTCGATGTTGATCGGAGCAAGATTGATCTGATCAACAGCCGCAAACCGCCCATTTTCGAGAAGGGATTGTCAGAAATGATGCAGAAAAAAAAGGGGCATTACAGGGCAACATCGGACTACAATGACGCGGTTAAAAATTCTCAGGTCACGATCATATGCGTCGGAACGCCGTCAAATGACGACGGTTCCATTGATCTCACCTACGTCAAGGAGAGCGCGAAATCGATAGGGGATTCACTAAAAGGAAAAAACGGTTATCACACGATAATCGTGAAAAGCACCGTACTTCCCGGAACGACTCTGCAGGTCGTCAAGCCAGCACTCGAGGAGACCTCGGGGAAGAGGGCATTTGAGGAATTCGGTCTGGCCATGAACCCGGAATTCCTCAGGGAGGGAGTAGCGCTTGACGATTTCTTCAACGGAGATCGGATAGTCCTCGGATCGGATGACGAAAGGACCGGGAGCGTCCTCGAGGAATTGTATTCAAAACTTGATATGACGAAGATGAGCACCGGCATCATGACGGCCGAGATGATAAAATACGCCTCGAACTCGTTCCTTGCATTGAAGATATCATATGCAAATGAGATCGGTAACTACTGCAAGAAGGTCGGAATCGATCCATATGAGGTCTTCAGGGGTGTTGGTCTCGATTCCAGAATCAGCCCGAAATTCTTCGGATCCGGGATAGGTTTCGGGGGATCATGTTTTCCCAAGGACGTCAACGCACTAAGATCCGATTTCAGAAGGTTGGGATTGAATCCCATTCTTCTTGACGGAACGATTAAGGTGAACGATGAACAGCCGCTCCTTATGGTGGATCTCATGATAAGCCGGATTGGCGATCTCCGCGGAAAAACCATAGGCATCCTGGGTCTTGCCTTCAAGCCGGATACGGATGACATCAGATATACCAGGGCCCTGCCCATCGTCAAATATCTGATATCGAAAGGAGCCCACGTCAAGGCCTTCGATCCCAAGGCAACCGATCACTTCAAAGAAATTGTTCCCGAGATCGAATACGCTGAAAATGCCGAGGATGTATTGGATTCGGATGCCGTCCTCCTGTTGACGGAGTGGGAGGAGTTCAGAAAGCTCGACTTCACAAATACCGCGGTATTCGATGGAAGGAGGCTCAAGGAAGCGTCAGGGGCCAGATATTACGAGGGTATCTGCTGGTGAACGATGATATCTCTTCGTGGATATTTTTCTAGAGGAGCTGCGGTTCGCTTCATAGGTATTTATCTCATTTGTGGTATATACTGATGATATCCGCATGTATTATAAGTAAGAGATCTCCCATGAACCCGTTTTTCCTTGTTATCAGTTTTGATAAAAGTTATATTTATAGTAATATTTAAGATTATATGAGATAATTGGTTATTCGTCACGACGTAGAAAAATATGCAATTATTTTTATAATATGTATTTCCTTAAGATTACGGGGCAGAATATTCGCATAATAATCGCGTGAAATTGCATAGCTCAATTTGAGGAATATGATTACGTCGAGTTTTAACTGAGCTAGGATGAACGCTGTGACGGGAGAATCGGCGTACCCAGCGAAAGCTTTGGAAATTTCTATCTGAAAAAAAAAGAAAATGTTTTTCATATCAATGCTGCTGAAATTGTGAATAAATATAACATGAAGATTATCATTTCTGCCCCGATGTGGGAAGATTCATCTGTTTCTTCCCACATCACCATTCCTTCGACGATCGGACATACAATGATATATTGTAAACGAAAATGATAAAAAACGGCTGGAAGTATGATGATATCGATAGTACTGGGAACAAGACCCGAGATAATCAAGATGTCCCCCGTTATCCGGGAATGCGAGGACCGGGGCGTGGAATACAGCATTCTTCACACGGGACAGCATTATTCCTACGAGATGGACAGGAAATTCTTCGAGCAGCTTGATCTTCCCAGGGCGGATAACAATCTGGATGTAGGATCGGGAACTCATGCACAGCAGACCGGAAGGATAATGAAGGGAATCGAGAAAGTGCTGATGAGAGATCCTGTTGATGCGGTTCTCGTCCAGGGAGATACTAATACTGTCCTTGCAGGGGCGCTGGTTTCAGCGAAACTCCAGATACCCGTCGGGCATGTCGAAGCGGGGCTGCGGTCATTCGATAGGAGGATGCCTGAGGAGATCAACAGAATAGTTGCGGATCATGTGGGAGAATATCTGTTTGCGCCGACGGAGATATCGAGGGGCTACCTCCTGGATGAGGGCTTGCCCGAGGCAAAGATCCATGTCGTCGGCAACACGATCGTGGATTCTCTTCGCCAGAATCTGGCGATATCCGAGTCCAAGGTTGATCCCCTGAAGGATCTCGGATTGAGCGAGAAAGGTTATTTCCTTGTCACATCCCACCGTGCGGAGAACGTTGATGTCCGGCAGAGGTTCGAAGGCATACTGGAAGGATTGAGATCAATTCACGAGGAATTCGACCTTCCGGTGATATATCCGATACATCCGAGGGCCAGGAAATTCCTGAAAAGGTACAAACTTGAAACCGGCGGAATCGAGCTGATCGATCCGGTTGGATTTCTCGAATTCCTGAGGCTGGAATCTGGAGCCAGGCTCGTGCTGACCGATTCCGGGGGAGTTCAGGAAGAGACCTGCATATTGGGAGTTCCATGTGTGACCTTGCGGGATAATACCGAAAGGCCGGAAACGATCGAGGTGGGATCAAATGTTCTGGCCGGAGCGGAACCGTTTAGGATACTTGAACGAACGAGGGAAATGTTGATCTCCCGGGGGAACTGGAGCAATCCCTTCGGGGATGGGGAGTCCTCGCGGAGAATCGTTAATATAACAACTGAAGATATCCGGCAATCCTGAATGAGCCATTTAAGGAGGTATGATATGAAGAAAAGACCGATATTCAAGATCGTTATTCTGACCCAGGATAACGAAACGGTTATCTCGTCTTACCTCCTAATTCTTCTGTATTTCCTTAAGAACAAGGTCAATATGAAACCGGACATAACCGTCCTCGATAACAATTCATCCGACAGGACCGTGGATCTGGCAATGAGAACCGGGGTCAGCGTTCAGAGATACAAGAAGACAAAGAGAAGGAAGGAACTCGTCAGGAAGGTACTTCAACTTGGAAAGGCCTCGAAGGCAAATACGTTCATCATTCTCGATATAACGGGCGGAAATGATGCGGAGGATGCGATAAGCCTCATTGCCAGAAGCCTGGTGGAAGGCAAGAGATTCGCCTCGGCATACATACATCCTCCAAAGGACGGAGGCTCCCTGGGTTGCTGGGCCATAGATATCGATCTTCTCGAAAGCATGGAGGGAGATCCGGAATTCGATATCGAGAAGAAGCTGGAGGAGATCGCGGACCTTGCCGATCTGGAGCTGATCGCGATCGACGAGAAGGTATCCATTCAGTCAAAGAAACAGAGGAGAAATTTTCTCAAGATGTTCAAGAAATCTCCCATCGAGATGCTCTCGATCCTCGTAAAATATCATCCTCTGATGTTTTACGGCTCCATCGGCATGTTCATACTGCTCATGTCATTGATATCAGGTTTCTACACCGTTGATTACTTCTACAAGTATAACGAGTTGAACTATTTCCCTGCCTTCACGACGGTGGCGTTGATGATGATAGGGGGCTTCTTCATGGTTGCCGGCCTGATGCTCAACGCTTTGAACGTACTCGTGGAGAAACTGGAGGCCATGAAGAAATGGTTGATGTGAATATGTCCAGCGAAAAGGAGGTGAGATCTTGAAGATAGCCGCCGCCATCCCGGCCAGAAACGAGAAGAAGGCCATCGGGTCAGTTGTATATCTCACCAAGGATTACGTGGACGAGGTCCTGGTCGTGGATGACGGGTCAACGGACAATACCGCTCTCATCGCCAAGCTTGCGGGGGCTAGAGTTATCTCCCACAAGGTGAACAGGGGAAAGGGGGCGGCGATAGTCACGGCCTTGAAATGGGCCAAGAAGAGGAAGTTCGATATCGTCGTCTTTCTTGACGGCGACGGACAGCACGATCCTGCCGCCATTCCCGAGCTTGTTGAACCGATTGTCAACGGTGAAACGGATATCACGATAGGATCGAGATGGATCCACGAAGAGGGAAGAAGCGAGATGCCGATACACAGGATACTTGGAAACTGGGTCCTGTCCACGGCGACATCCCTGTCCCTGAAGAAGATGATCAGGGATTCCCAGTCGGGCTACCGCGCCATTCATATGAGGACCAATCCCGCATTCATGCAGGCAATGGAGACCGGTTTTGCGGTGGAGTCCGAGATGATTGCACTGGCAGACCAGGCAGGATACAAATGGAAGGAAGTTGGCGTCAAAGCAAATTATTCCGAATTGGACACAAGTACCGAGAGCTCCCTTTATCACGGAATAAGCGTCCTTGGAAAGGCGATGAGGGTGCTGAGAATTCACAAACCTGTCAGGTTCTTCGGATCATTGTCGGTGCTGTCCTTCCTGACTGCGGTTGGCATAGCCATTTGGGGAAGGATCATGTATCCCGAGGAGAACCTTCTCCCGCTTGGCGCCCTGTACCTTGTGGCTTCATTGACGATAATCGGGGGATTCTTCATGTTCTCAGGGATCATGCTTTCCGGAATGAACAGGATTTCCGAGCGGGTTTTCAAGATCGTCGGGGAGATGCTCGCAAAGAAAAAGACATGAATTCATTCATCGGAATTTTCCACTGGAAATATAGGTATTACCAATAGGGATGAATGTGCGGTTTTTCAGCTGGTAGATATTTCATACAATATTACATTATCAGTGTTTATATATTTGTCTGGAATAAATTATTATAATGTTGTATAATCATGTACAAGTTGATACATTACTGTAGAAATTGTGGCTTTTTGAGTTTATAAACCTGATGGATTCAATATAAATACAATGAGTGTGATGAGTTAGTGCATCCATTTGAGGGAGTGTAAATTATGGCCACAAAGATTTCTCACATCTCCAGAGAGCTTGATATGGAGGTAGACCGGGGAAGCCTTCTCAATAATCTCGGGGATGTCCTGCTTTCGGGACCGATCAACCAGGATTTCACATCGAGGAAAGTCATACTTCTTCGATATCCCGAGAAGAGGACAAGACGTTTCAAATCGATCTGATGTTCGTTCGGCATTTTTCCGGTATTCCGTGATTTTTCAAGCAAATCTTTAATAGATTGCCCAATTTCAAATGTATTGTATTATTCCATGCGGTGAAATCTATGCCTGATGTGAAGAGCGAGGTAAGGGACTTCATAAAGAATAATTTTCTATATGCTTCTGATATAGATTCCATTGGTGATGACGATTCTTTCACTCAGAGGGGGATCATCGATTCCACCGGTGTGCTTGAGCTGATCGATTTTCTCGAGGAGAAATTCGGGATCATCATCGAGAATGACGAGGTGATCCCGGATAACCTGGATTCTCTGAACAGGATCGAGAGGTACGTTGCTTCCAAGGCAGCTTGATATGGTGTGACATATGACGCAGAGCAGATCCATTCTGGATATCGATCCGGAAACCGAGGCGGAAAGAATATCCGAATTCATAAAAAACACCATGATCAGATACCACCGCGACGGCTTCGTAGTAGGTTTGAGCGGAGGTATCGATTCGGCCCTGGTATCGGAACTTTGCGTGAGGGCCGTGGGTGCGGATCGTGTCAAAGGGTTGATCCTTCCGGAAAAAGAGTCCAATCCGGTAAGCCGGGAGTATGCGGAAAAACACGCTTTGAAGCTGGGTATTGATTACGAGGTTGCCGATATTACTAACACTCTTCTCGGATTCGGAACATACGATCTCAGGGACGAGATAATAAAAGGCATATTTCCCGATTACTCACAGGATAGACACAGGATAAAGATATCCTTGCCTCCTGATCTGTTGAACCGGAATTCCTTCAATGTCTTTTCCCTGTCGATCATGGATCCGGACGGAAACGAGAAAACCAGCAGGTTGAACAAAGCCGGTCTGTACGGAATAATGGCCGCGACGGATACCAAACAGAGGACAAGAATGATGCACCTGTATTATCACGCGGAAAAAATGGGGCGTCTTGTATGCGGTACAACGAACCGAACCGAGACCATACAGGGTTTCTACGTGAAGTTCGGGGACGGAGGCGTGGACCTGGAGCCGATAGCCCACCTATACAAGACACAGGTCTATCAGCTTGCAGGGCACCTGGGTGTTATCGAGGAGATAATACGAAGGGAACCCTCTCCCGACACATACAATTCCTATGTGGGTGACGAGGAATTCTACTTCAGGATACCCTATGATCTCCTTGATATCCTCCTGTATTCATGGGAGAACAAACTTCCCATCGATGAGGTAACGGGCCTCACCGGCCTGGACAACGATCAGATCATGCGAGCTTATCGCGATTTCGAGTCAAAATTCAGATCAACCGAACACCTGAGGGAGCTTCCCCCATCTCTGATGGAATGAAAACGGGGTGATTGCATGATCGAAAACGATCTTCTCAATTATGATGTTGCAGAGCATTCTAAAGAGATAGAGGAATGGGTAGGGGAGACCGTTTTCAAGGTCATGAAGAAGCGGGGCGTCGTCATCGGCATGTCCGGTGGAATTGACAGCTCGGTATGTGCCAGGATCTGTGTCAACGCCCTTGGAAAGGAACGGGTATTCGGTTTGATGATGCCTGAGATCGATACGGAAGAGGAGACAAACCGCCTCGGCAGGATGGTTTCCGATCATCTGGGGATCGAGGTTATAACCGAGGATCTATCGAAAACCCTCGAGGTCCTGGGATGCTACGGCCGAAGGGATGAGGCAATAAGGGATGTAGTTCCCGAATATGACTCGGGCTGGAGATCGAAGGTGATTCTCCCGAGCATACTGGATTCCGATCGCCTGAACGTGTCCCACATCGTTGCCGTCTCGACCGACGGCGAGAGGATCGAAAGAAGACTTCGCCACAGATCCTATCTGAAGGTGATAGCCTCCTCCAATTTCAAGCAGAGGACCCGAAAGATGATGGAATACTATCACGCTGACAGGCTGAACTACGCAGTCATAGGAACCCCGAATAAATTGGAGTACGATCTGGGATTCTTCGTCAAGAACGGCGACGGATCCGCTGATATCAAACCGATCGCCCATCTTTACAAGACCCAGGTATATCAAATGGCCCGATATTACGAACTTCCCGGGGAGATACTGAGCAGGGTTCCCACAACAGACACGTTCTCCCTGCCCCAGACTCAGGAGGAGTTCTATTTCTCGGTTTCGCATACGGTTCTGGATATCTGCCTCTATGGTAAGAACCACGGCATGACGCCGGAAGAGATCGCCCCGATCGCGTCGTTGGAGGTCGAACAGGTCGCGCACGTCTACCGCGATAT
>JBLIRG010000020.1:0-46835 GCA_049472195.1 Thermoplasmatota archaeon | reverse complement strand
TATTATCAAACCAAGAGATTATATGGGATGGTTCTGACTACCAAGGTAGAAAATTACCCGGGGGTATTTACTTTTGTGTTATCAAACAACCTTTAAATGCAAAACCACAGTTTAAAAAGATAATATATTTGAAATAAAAAGCCGGATATCTTCACTTTTAATGTTTTTTCTTTATTTTCATGGATTAATATGTTAGGTGAAATCAATTACTACCGCGAGATCATTTCACCTTGAGGATCGATGTTAAGGAAATCAACGAAGGCATCAGCAGCATTAATCGCAACGGGGATCATACTTCTCCTCACGGGATTGGTCTGGTCCCCAATCATTCTTCCCGCTTTCACCCCGGATCAGGGAGGATCCGATGGACTATCCTTCTTCCCGGATGATGTGGATATAATGGAGGGCCGAATATCCCTCCCGTCGATCGCGTGGGATGCTATGGAAGAGGATCCCGCGATCGAGGATCTCGGACCGGAGGATCTCGATCCCGTCTGGAGAAATATCAGGATCAGAAGCGATGGAACATACGATGCATCCTCGGGAGAATTTCTTTTTGATTCCGATGATTTCTCATTCGACGCTGATGACTCTCTATTTCCGACGGGTGGGGTAGGTAAAAGGGATTACCGAATATACAACGAGTATCTCGAAAGGAACGTAACCGCATACTTCGAAGGAACCAATGATGTCCTCGGAATGAGCGGATACTCCTACGTTCTGGATATTGACGGGGAGGAGATCGGAGGCTCAGACATACTGACGTCGTTCATGTCCGGTGATGAAGGAGCCGGGTCCGATGACGATGAGTTCTCATCCTTCCTTGAGGAAGGCGGAACGAGGTATTTCTATTCCGATTCCAGCCGTTTCATCCTCGATCCCAGGACGTCGATCCCTCTCGATCTCGAGCTGAATATCGGGGTGGACATGAAGCTTCCCGACACGACAATCCTGACCGTCAGGGAAGAGGATGTGAGATATGCCGAGGAGGATATCTGGGTCGAGAGCGGGTCCATTCCGGGCACCAGGGAGAAGGTTGAGGTCATAAAGGAGATCCGTACCAACGGCCGAATCGATCCGAACGACGATTCCATCGGCCTTTATGACATGTACACAATCTACTATGACCGACAGACCGGCGAAAGGCTGTCAAACGGCGAATACGACGAGGTGGAGACCTTCGCCGTGGACAGGTCGTCCTATCAGTACATCACCGGATATTACGGAACACTCCGATCAGGTCATTTCGAGTTTCCCGTCGGGAATGTGGAGAACAGGGACTATGTGATGTGGGACGAGTTCTCCGAATCCGAAAATCTGGCGGAGTATTCGGGATCCGATGAAAGGTACGGTATGGAAGTGAAGATATTCAGAATGATCTCCGAGGACGTGGAGGTGGATTCCGGAAATGCTGTTCTCCCGATATATCTCCATCCGGCAACGGTTTACCTTCTCGACACGGTTCAGACCTGGTACCTCGACGCTAGAACTGGGTTCATGATAGATTTTCATATCCTGGGATCGGTCAAGGTCGCATCGTCCGGTCCCTTCGGGGCTATTGAAACGGAGGTGGCGGATTTCGAGGTGCACCTGCCGGAGAATACGACCTCGATGCTCCGGGATGTCGCTGATCTCTTCCACAGGCTGGTCATACCGCTGTCCAATAAAGAGCTGACGGCCTTCGGATTGAGGATCTCGTTCACCGACGAGATCAGCGGAAAATTCGTCGAGCTGGCGGGAACCGTAGGCACAATACTGGATGCAACGGAGATCTGGATACCTAGGGGGATCTTCATTACGGCGGTGATTGCGATACTGGCCGGGCTGTCAATTCTTATCATCCGGAGGAAAAGGAACCATGAGCCCCAATATGAGTATGCGGAATCGTATCAAACCGGGTATTGATTATCTCTAGATCGGTTTCCATTCATCATTCAATGTAAAAAGATCAGTTCATTTCGGGAGGATCGGCGGTGGAATCACCTGATCGTATCTTCTGGATGTTTTCCGGAAGGGCCTGTCTCAACGGCGGTGGTTTGATCATCCGATCGCGATTGCCCGGACCCTGAAGCAACGGGTGGTTTCGGGGACCCAGCATTGGATCATCTTCTGCAGGCTCATCAGGTTCCCCGGATCGCGATCTCATGAATATAAATACGGCTCCAGCGGTTATTACTATCAAGAAAAAGATGAATATGAGCATGATCAGAAGTATCCACCATACGCTTTCCTTGTTGTTCTCCTTCTCTTCATCGATCGTTATTGTCATTTCCTCGGATGCAATATTTCCGGCAATATCATAGGCGGTTGCCGTTACGGTATGCAGTCCGGGATCTATCGAATCGATCTCCAACGATCCGTTGCCGTCTCCGACCTGAACCAGAATATCATCTATGAAGATTGAAATATTCCTCACACCGCTTGTATTATCGTGGACGGTCCATGAAATGGTGCGGGGATCGGATCGCGACCTCTCGAACAAGGTGATAACGGGTATCATGGTATCAAGGATGAAGGATGTCTTCACGGAAGCGAGACGGCCGGCGTGATCCCAGACAACGATGGAAACGGTATGCTCCCCCTCCGAAAGATCGAGGAAGGTGGAAAACACATCGGTTTCAATATCCGACACATCCCCATCTATCTCCATGGAGATTTTCGAGATCCCGACGTCGTCGGAACATGTCCATGAGAGAGGTGTCGGTTTGAGGGTCGAATGATCTTTCGGGACGGACAGCCATTTGATGAAAGGCGGGGCTAGATCGATGAAGAACGTAACGTTCTTTTGGACGGTGTTGCCGGCCAGATCCCTTGCGGTAACCGTCAGGTAGTTTGATCCGACAATCCCCGAAGTGTCCCAGGATCCCGAATCCTCGAATATCCTCTCTCTCCCTGAAAATTCGATGTACACCCCCTCTATTCCCCCGTTATCCGACGCTGTCCAGGAGATGGAAACCCTGGCGCTGTCCAGGTATTCGCCCCCGACAGGGGATTTAATATCGAGATCCGGTTCTGTCACGTCCACGAAGAAGAAACCCATGTCCTCGTTCTCGTTTCCGGCATGATCTACGGCTTTGACCTCGATGGCATGGGCTCCTTCGGAAAGCGACGAGAGCGATATCCCGGCGGATCCCATGGTTTCGATCCATATGCTCCCGTCAAGATTGTACTCGAAGTGGTGAATTCCGTAATTATCCCTGGACGACCATCTCACCTCGACGTCTGTCGAGTTGATGTATTCCGGCACATCAAGCGAGATGACTGGCGGAGTCAGGTCCCTGATTATCGTGATGTCCGCCTCCACGTAATTTCCGGAGACGTCAAAAAGACGAAGTAAAAAATCATATTCGCCCTCGGTCGGAAGAGAGACCTCGAGGTCGGAAGATCCCGTGACATTGGTTCTTTCCACGGCCGATCGGATGCCAAGTTCACCGTAATTAATTTCGAGAGGACCGGTGTACTCCCATTGAAGGTCCACGATCTCGGATGGTGTTATGTATCCATTCGGGGGTGAGGTGAACACAAGACCGGTTCGATCCATGATGGAGAAAGACGATGTGCGCATAGTCCTGTGCCCGACCCTGTCCACGGCTTCCACCTCGAAAGAGTGGTCTCCCGTGTTCAGAAGCCTGTCGAATTCTCCCCCGAAAAGGGATTCGGACGCGATCCATATCCCGCCATCAACCCTGTACCTGACCTCTTTGATGGAATACAGATCGGATGCCCTCCAGTGGAACCTCACCTGATGATTCGACAGGATGCTGCCGTCGGGCGGGGAAATGATCTCAACATCCGGGGGGTCAAGATCCACCGAGAAATCCACCCGCCTTCGAATGGTGCAGTTCTTCATGTCGGTGGCGGTCACGGTCAAAACGTGATCTCCTTCCGAAAGTGTTCTACTGATCTCGAAGATGTCATTCCCCACGTCCAGGACCTCTCCATCCAGAACCACCGTCCTGTTCTTCAGGGGAAAGTAGTCCTCTATCCTCCAGGCCATCCAGATCGGATCCCCGGTGATCAGATCCCCGTTCCCCGGATATATGATCCCCACCGGATGATCTATGTCCAGGACCTCGATCTCCACTGAAGTGATATTGAAGAGTCCGATCCCGTCCACCGCCTTCAAACTGATCTCATGCGTTCCCAGGTCGAAATTGACCGGGATCCAGTCCTCGCCGGTGATCTCGAAGAAGCCACCCCCGTCGATGCTCATCTGGATGTAATCGATCCCGGAAAACCGGTCGGTGGCGTTCCATCTCACCTGGAAGTATGATCTGTTGTATTTTCCGGTCAGGGGTGATTCGAACCATACGGAGGGCCTGCTTGTATCATAATACGGCTTTGCCAGCGGATAGAGATCGAGGACGCCGTTTGTCACGACATAGGGGATGTCCACTATGTTGTCGCTGTCGTTATCCGGTGTTCTGTGGTTCTGCCAGAAGTTGCCGACTCCGTTCAGGTACCATTGAACATCATACATGTAACCCTCCTTTCTGTAATGGCTTACCTGCCTGCCGCTTCCGTTATCGCCGGTGTTCATATTGTGATAGAATAGGTTCAGCCAGATTCGAATCCCGTAACCCCAACCGGTCGGCCAGACAACGGCATCGCTGCAGTTCCCGAAATAGTTCCTGGTGATATTCCAGTTGTAGCATGCCCAGGGGCCCAACGGAGTTCCGTACTTGCTGCTCATGTGTATGCCCATGCATGATTCGAAAATATTGAAAATGATGTTCGATATGGCCTCGGAAAAAGAATGTTCCAGATAGAGCGCTGATGTGCCGTTGAGGAAGCGATTCTCCGAGATGTTGACTCCGTCGGTGCGGTATATAATTCTCAGATCCGATCTCTCGAACGTGTTGTTTCTGATGGCGCTGAAATCCGAGGAACTGAAGTTGACAACCGAATCGGTATATGTGTTATTGACGAGATCGGACGGACCCCGCGTATTCATGATGTTGAGCATCCCTTCCGATATTGAACATCCTTCGATGTCCACCCTTCTCCCCTCGATGTCGATATCGCAGCCGGAGATCGACGAATCCAGAAATTTGATCTCATCACACCTGTTGATCTCGACCTTTTTTCCGCCCTTTTGTTCGGGATCCAGATCACAGTCCATGAAAAGGATCTCCCCGCAATCGTTGAGGATCAGATCCCGATCGAGATCGATCCCCTCATCCGATATCATGATCGAGTCGAAACCCGAGATCCGGAGCCTATCTTCCTCGACGGAGATCATTCCCCGGTTTGATCGATCCTCGACCAGAATGGAAAACGGGGATCCCCTGATCTCATCGATCACGATCCGTTTCATTTTGATATCTTTTTGCTGATATGCCTCATTCTGATCGATGTCGTTGATATCTGCAGGGTCAGATATTGCCGGTATAACTTCATCGGTTGGAATGTTTGAATTGACTAAAAGTAAAACACCCAGTAAAGCCAATACTGTTTCAATCCATGCCATCTGAGAATAATTCAATATTTATGTATCATATAAATTACGGTTCGATTTCGTTTTGATCCGGTGCAAATCATCTGATTTTCGGTCTGGGCGGATATTGATTAATTCCTGATTGTTTTCTCAGGCGGATCTCGTTGACGAAATGATCGTGGTACCCGGGATCGATGTCCACGATGATCTCCTTGACCCATTCCTTCGAGATCTTCATCATAGGCGGCCTCCTCGCCGGAAGAAAGTTGGTATTGGAGATCAACACGGGTTCATGAAGAAAGAGGATCAGAAGATTCTCCCTGGATGTGTACGGGATGTAGAGCCCGCCGTGAGGGGGTTTGGAAGTAAATGAGGTCATCTTGAAGAGCCAGTGTGTCTTCTTCCTCCGTTCCTTGAAGTAACTGCTGTCCGGTCTCCCGATCTCCTTGACGAGGAAGATCGGAACGACATTCTGAACCGTCGTGTGGAATCCCTGCCATGTATTCTGGAATACAAGGACATCGGGCCCAATCTCCAGATAATTGGGTAATTTTTCGAAGATCGAATACTGGATCATGGAGGCGATCGTCATCATCAAGGCCAATGGGATTATTGCTATGATTATGAAGAAGATGAACAATATAACGATAAACATGAGGGAAGTCTCCATTGCCAGGGAGAGCACGAAAATCGGGATCAATATTACTATTACGATAATGCAGGAAAACAGTGCGATAGAAACCCCTGTCGCGATCATGGCTATTTTGAAGAAATCCGACCATGAAATGCCCATGGGATATCTCGTGAAGCCGTTCATCAGCGCACCCTGACCATCTTCTCCTTCATGCGGTATCTGAAATCGATCTTCCTTTTCTCCGAGATATTTATGATCACATGATCCACCCAGCGCGGCTCCATGGTCAGGGACCATGTGAGATTTTTACCCCCGCCGGAGAACTTTCTGAGTATCATCGGTTCCTTTAAAACGATCTTCGACAGGTCCTCCTTTCCAGCCAGGGCATTGAACAATCCCTCAATCGGAGGCAGTGGAGAGTCGAAGAGGATTTTCAGCGGTTTCCTGGTCTTTGCCTTTATTTCCCTATCGATCATATCGGCATCCGTTACAATTTCCTTTATATTGGAATATGGAATGATCACATCAATGGACTGTACATTCCTCCCTGCCTTGAAGTAAATGAACAATGCATCGTCTCCTGCGTAGGTGTAGTTATATTTTTTCTGATCCTCGAACAGGATGTACACTATCAGGAATGCGGGCACGACTGCAATGAACACGGGCGCCGCCATGAACATGGGAAAGAAGAGCATCGGGATCCCGATCCTCCAGTCGGTGATGAAACTCCCTATGACGATCGGAAAGAATAACGTGTATGAAATTGCCAGTGTCATGCCGATGAACAGATAGAGCAGTCTCTTCATGTTCCAATACCGGAATTCCGAGGGGAATACGTCTTTCGGATCCATCTTCCGGACTAGCCGGGTAGGTCCGGATCTCATCTCCATTTTCACTGGTTCTCCGATCCCCATAATAATCCCCGGTCAATCCATTGATTCCTTTGATTGATCTCCATGTCATTTGTGATCTGGCATGTCTTCAGCTGTACACATTTCCCGATAATCCGATAGATCATCGGTTTCTTCTCAAGATCCCCCTGCTTTCGATAATGTGATGATGATATATCTATGTGACCGATTGAAAAATGGATGTGTAGATGAAAATGTAACCGGATGACGAGGTGGCATGGTTTCGGAGTTCTTCATTATAAGGGCTTTATGAATGGGGTAGTTCCGGAATCCACCTCGTCTGGGTACTCAATAAATATGGTATGTTTATAGTCTTTATAATAAAACAATAGAAACAAAATGGATGGACGAGGTGAGAGGGAATAAAGAAAAGGCACCAACTTGAGTTTGAATGTGTGAAATTTGTGTCTCCGAGACACCTCGCCCGTTTCCGTATGGGATACGGAGATATTAAATTGTTACCCATCCGGAATGCGATTTTTTAGGTATGGACCATCTGATCATTGAAAAAAATGAAAATGGTCACAATCCGAAATACGTTTTATTTATGTTCGAATCATGACATGGTCTCGATCTGTATAGGATCGCCAGTTTGAATTCGGGGATATAAAAAAATATAGATTTTGCCATGCTTCAGATCCATCGTTTTGTTAGATTATCTGATTGTCCACTGACGGGGCTGCAGTCCAGAATTATGTTGAAGTAATATATGTCCTATGATATAATTATATTAAGAATATTATAATATATTGAGAACAAAAGACATATATATTATTCATACGATTATATGAACATGAATGATCTGGAGATCCATAGGAAGCTTTCGGATCTCGAAACCCCTGTGTTTTCAGTCAGTCAACTGAAAGCAATGCTCGATCTGGATTATAACGGGACAGTTGTGAAATTAAATCATCTGGTAAGAAAAGATGTATTGCTAAGGGTGATGGGAGGAGTATATTCGCTACCGGATACGGATCCTTTGTGCATATCCTCCTTCATCGAGAATCCATCATATGTCTCATTATGGGCAGCTTTGAGATACCATGACATGACAACACAGACTCCCAGGATCATCGATGTCATTAACATCAAGAGGTCAAAGACCATTACTGTAGGTCATTCTGATGGCTCATTCGATATCAGGTTTATCAAGACAGGAGCCGATCGGATGTTCGGTTATTCCAAGGGGAGCATCGGTGGACATTCCTGTTTCATAGCAGATCCCGAGAAATCGATCATTGACTGTTTACTTTATCTTTCATACATTCCCATCGATGAGGTGATCGAGGCGATCAACGAACAGATGAATATGGAAAAATTGATAAAATATTCCAAAATGATAGGAAGGCAGTCCCTGTACAAAAGGATCGGATTCATACTGGAGGAAAATGGATTCGATATTGAACCGGGAATATTTGGAGATCTTTCAGATAATTATGTCCGACTAGATCCTTCCGGCGATAGAAAGGGAACCTATAACAGGAAATGGCATATCATTCAAAATGGAGTGAGACCATGAACCGAGCGGAATTGTCGAGATTCGTTGGGGTCACCGGATCCTCCCTGGGACAGGTTGAGAAGGACTATTTTCAGCATATACTGCTGTCTGCAATTTCCAGGCATTCAGCTGGAGAGCTGGTCTTCAAGGGGGGAACCGCCCTGCAGAAGATGGGATACGTTGACAGGTTCAGCGAGGACCTTGATTTCACAGCATCTGATCCGATCGATATTGAAAGGATCATCAGGATATCACTTAAAGCGGTATCAAGATACAATTATTCCGCTTCGATCGATAAAATGAGAAGTGGGGAAGATTCTTCCGGATTCAGATTGAGGATAGAAGGACCGCTTTATCGACGAGGTAAGGGAATCTGCACGATAATCATGGATATCAGCACAAGAGAAACGATCATCCTCCCTCCAGAATTAAGAGAATATTCTCCGGTGTATCCCAACATCTCATCCTATATTCTGAAAAACATTGCTCTAAAGGAAATTCTTGCCGAGAAAATTCGAGCAATAATGACAAGAAAGAGACCAAGGGATCTTTATGACCTATCGATGTTGATCAAGGGAGGAATCGAACCTGATGTATCGATCGTTCAGAAGAAAATGGATTACAATAACCTCCGATTTGACCATGAGATTTTCATGAAGAGGGTTAAGGACCTTGAAAAGAGCTGGAGGTCCGAGATGGATCAACTTAACGATTCCGGATCTGGATATCACGAATGCTTGAACTTGGTGAAGAAAGCATTGGAATCATGAGTACCAGGTGCAAGTTATGGACGGGAAAAGTGGCGGGCACGACCGGACCTTCAGAAAATCGTAAATGGATATTGATTGAGTCTGCGATTTTCCTGGCCAATGATTGGAAAACGGTACATCGGCCGTGCCCTTAGCTAGGACATTGACCAGTGGCGGGCACGGCCGGATTCTTTGATATTATAAACAGAATACAAATGGTTCTTAAACATCAAACCGCCGTCAAATCGTGATTGGACATTGATTGAAACTGCGATTTGACTTGGTTCGAATCCGGATACATCAAATAGAAAATATTCTCGTGCCCTCAATTTAGAAAATAATTACTGGCGGGCACGACCGGATTCGAACCGGCGACATACAGCTTAGGAGGCTGTCGCCTTGACCAAGCTAGACTACGTGCCCGTGAAAACTCGGGTTAGAAGGTGGTGAATAACTCATAGAATATCTATCTTGCGATGACCGGGATCCTGCACTTGAAAAAATTTTCAAGCACGGCTTTTGGAAAATCCCCCGGATCCCAATGTGCTTTAAAATAGATCATAAAAAAACCGAAAAGCAGCTGATCGAGGATCAGTTCCATCCGGCCCTGTCCAGCTCCCGATCCTTCTTCGTTTTCTTCTTGAAATCCCTGTAGTGATCCTTGCAGAGATGGACCTTGCCGGTCTTCTTTCCGACGGAGATCCCCGAATCGGAGACCTTCTTGGCGCTTATCGATCTGACTGATGCGGTTTTGCATCCTTCGACATCGCAGATCTTTTCCTCGTTCTCTCCCCTTCTGGAAGCCATTATCAAACCCCGGTCACTCGAATTCCGGAAACTCCATCCCCTCCGGTGCCGGTATCGGCACCTCCTCCGGGAAATACCTTAAAAGTATGATATCTCCGGCAGCGTGAACCCACCTGTAGGGGATCATTATATCGGCTCCCCTTTCCACAAGCAGTTCATTGGTCTCCTCGAGGAACAGATTCGAAATCTCGAATTCCTCGTAATCGATCTCAATATCAGCGATGGTGCCGACCCTTACACCCCAGGGTGTAAACACATCCAGTCCCAGCAGTGAAGACGTTTCCTCAAGCATCGATAGCCCCCGAACATATTCCAAACCAATGATTACATATTTATCATTTGCCGAGAAATGGCCGATTATACCATTTATTTCCCCTTCATCTCGTTGAGAAGATCGAGATGATCCTCGTCCTGAATATCCAGCATCCTCTTCAGCACGATGAGTATATTCTGCTCGTCCCTCGTAATCTTTCCGTCTCTCAGGCTCTCCTTCAGAACAGATCTGTATATCTCCTTGTTGTGATCCTCCTTTGAGGAGCCGTTCCCCTCCGCGTCCACTTTCCGATCCGGCAGGTTTTCCGACGTGGGGATATTATCATTGACCCTGATCCCGAGGATCTTCTTCAGTTCCTCGAGTATGTCCCTCTCATCCCTCGTTATGACGCCGTCCCTCAGGGCTACCTGAAGGATATGATCGTAAAGCTCCTTCTTGTTAAAAGGCTCCTCATATTCCTGCCCGTCAAGGATCTCCTCCTGAAGCTTTCTGTGATCGGCCTCTGATATCGAAAGGGCAGTCCTCAGTTCCTTCAGCATGGACTCCTCGTCCCGTGTCAGGATCTGGTCCTCCCATGCCTTGGTGAGAGCTTTCTTGTAGATCTCCTTCGCCCCTTCGGAGTCCAGTTTCAAATTCTCCTCCATGATCTCCTTCTTTCTGATCTCCTGGACCTGTTTCGGATCGAAAACATTTCCGTCAACAAGATCGTTAAGGATTGCCACCGGGGATTTCCCGACCTGATGGGTGAAACAGAGTTCGGAAAACGTAGTCCGGTTGATTCCACCATCCTCTTCAATGATCTCGACCTCCTTGCTGGCCAGGGATTTCCATATCCTCCTTGCAAGCGCCTTCCCCTCGAAGGAAAGGAAGTATACCTTCTTGCGCTGCCTGCTTCCTTTCACGTGGGAAACCCTGGTTTCCAGCATCTTCTGATCGATCAGTTTGTTGACCGCTCTGGGAACGTGTTTTCTCTCTATGCCGACACCGTTGGCGATTCCGGCCTGGGTCGACCCTTCGGGAGCTTCAAAATCCTCCTCATTAGGGATGAAATCCATTAGGTGGAGTACGACCCTTTCATCAACTGTGAGAGAAATTCGTTTTCCCATGGTGTTTAACCAAAAAGTCGGCTTTATTATAAAACTAACTCATAGAATACCAACCGGTGAAAATCACCTGTTATCGATATGCTTCCGCCCTTCGGCTTCCATGATCAGAGCCCTTTTCCGACCGTCAGCCCTGAGGATCATTGCCTGCCTCTCTTTCTCCGCGGCGATCCTGTCCTCGATCGCGGCCTTGACGGGCCCCACCGGATCGATCTCCTTGATCTCGGTCCGGTGAAGGACTATTCCCATGGGATTGAATTCCTTCTCCAGCTGGGCCTTGAACCGGTCATTAACCCTGACCTGATCCCTGATAAGCTGCTCCAGATCGTATTCCAGGGCCAGTTTTCTCATGGTGGTATGGGATATCTGGGACAGGGTGTTCCTGTATTTCTCGTATCTGAACATGCTCTTCTCGGGGGCTTCGACCCTGTACTGGATGATCGCCTCGATGACCGTTGGCGACAGGTCCTTTGTCATCACCTCCTTCCTGCCCAGATCTATGGTGAGAACACGGGTGTCCACCCTGTAAACCCTGGAAATGAAAGGAATGACGAAGTGGAGGCCGGGTTGAAAGTTCTTGACGAATTTGCCGAGCCGCATGTAAACGCCTGTCTCATACTCCTGTATGATGACCAGAGAGCTTATGAATGCCCACAAGAAAAGTCCAAGGGCGAGAACGACAACAGCTGCAATCAGAACGATCTCGAACAGCTCTATTTTATGACCCCCGGATTGGATTAGTCAAACTACTAAACTCTATATCTATTATTCCATGCGGATTTCTGCGAACGCCAACCCGCATCGGCCATGACGAGGCAGATGGCTGTATGCAGGGAAACCCTTAAAAAGGAGCCCTTATATTGCCCGTTCGCTCGAACTAATCAGGCAATATATCTTTTTCGCGAAGATAACTGCCTAAAAATGCGAATGTGGGACGTCCTATGACGGGGTACCTTGAAGATCTTGAGGAAAAGAGGAACAGGCTCAACCGAGAGGCCGAAGCTCATAGAAAGAAACGCGATCGTCTCAATCAGGAGACGAAGAGACACGCGGAGAGAAGGGATCAGCTGAACTCCGAGGTAAAGAAACTGCTTCAGGAGGCCAACAGATTCCGCGAGAAGAGAGATGAGCTGAACATGAAGGTCAAGGAAGAGAAAGGAAACCGAGATGTACTCACCAAGGAGTATACGGAGTTGAAAGCGGGTCTTGACAAGTTGAAGAAGAGCCGGATATCCTCAAACGACGAGATGTCCATAGCCAAGATCAAGAGGGAAATACACGGTCTGGAGTTCAAACAGCAGACGAGCGTGATGGAACCCGACAAGGAAAGGGGCATGGTCGAGAGGATCAAACACCTCAAGAGAACGGTCAAGGAGAAGGAGAAGGAAATGGAGGCCAACGAGGATTTCAGGGAGCTTCTCCAGAAAGTCCGCGAGGCCAAGAAGAAAATGGATGGGTCCCACCAGAAGGTCAACGAGTATGCTGACCTAGCGCAGAAGGAACATGATAATATGATCGAGCATTTCGGGAGATCGGATAAGATAAGGAAGGAGGCCGATCAGTCCCAGGAGCTTTTCGTCCAGTCAAAGATGAAGGCTGACGACGAGCACAGAAAACACATAGAGATGATACACCTCGTTCACGATTTCGACAAGATCCTCTTCGGGCTGAGGGAGAAGAAGAGAACCGTCGACAAGAAGGCGCCGAAGGCAGCCGGGCCTGCTCCGGGGCCATCATCGGCGAAGCTCGAGGCGGAGAAGATATACGAGAAGTTCAAGAAGGGCGACAAGATCTCCACAGAGGATCTCATGCTTCTTCAGAAATACGGCTTCCTTTAAGCATACCGTAAGATGAACACATGCACATCTTTCGAGGTCAGCAGGGAGTCTGCAGTCTGCCGCTCCTGCCCTGTCTGAAACCCACCAGGACCTCGGTCTCGACGGTCCATACTTTCAGGAGATCGGGATGCAGGCTGATCGTGTCGTCGGAACTTATCCTTGTTTTGAAATCTCCGTGCGAGAATCCCCCGATCGTTACCAATACGTCGGAATTGAAGAGAGACTCCCTTCCATCCAGATCCCTGAAATAATTGACGGTTTCCACCCTCTGCCCCCCGACGTGAAGGAGCACCGTATGTACATCCCTTCCCCGATCGCTTGAGAATCCCCTGATCCTGGATGTCGATCTCTCGTAGTCGAAACCTTCGAACAGCCTGATCAGCGGTTTATCGTCGTTGGGAACCGCACCCGCTCTGAAAAGCTCCTCGAAAAGGCCTATGAACCTGTTGAAATTCACTGGAATTCTGGTTGTCGGATCGACAGTTATCAACTGGTCGTTGCGGGTGTGGATCCACAATCGGAGCCTGCCCTGGTGATTGAGGATCGAGTCCAGACCGATCAGGAGAAATTGATGCACGATATCCGGTCTCCCCCTTCTCGACCTTTCGTCGGGATCCTTGAAGAGCGAGTAATGCAGGGATGAGTCCAGAAGGACCTGTGATGTCTTTCGCTTTCTTTTCCTGGCATTTGTTACCACCGCAGGGTGGGACCAGAACTCCTCCGGTACCATCTCGAGCTCAGCCTCGGCCAGCAGAATATGAAGCATTCTCGTATCATTACAGGCGGGGCTCATGAGATCATATCCTCTTGCCCTTGAGGAGGTCAAGGACCTCCGACAGATCATTGACAACATAATCCGCGGACGAGGCCCAGTCTCCGGCCTGATCATGGGAGGTGATCAGGACCGTCTTTATTCCGGCCGCGATGCCAGCCTGTATATCGTATATATAGTCACCTACGAGAATCATCTCGTGGCCTTCCGCCTCGAAATACTTGAGGACCATGTGGATGGGATCCGGCGAGGGTTTCGGTTCCGCATGCTCCCTCGAAACGATCATATCCACCTTTATTTCCAGTTTTTTCAGGGTCTTCTCCGTGGAATCCTGGGAGTTACGCGTTATGATGACGACCTTGATGTTCTCTTTCCGGCAGTATTCAAGAAGCTCAGCCGATCCATACGCGATCTCGGCATTCTCTGCTGCCTCCCTCTCCCTATCGTAAAGGATCTCTCTGAGCCTGTCCCCTTCATTCCGGGGAAGTGATGATATGTAAGCCAGCGTGTCGGTTCCTATGGGGACTCCCAGCTCTTTCCTGATCCGGGAGAAATCCAGCTTCATATTCACGAGCGTACCGTCCAGGTCGAGCCCCAGAACCTTGATTCCCTTCATCTTTTCCACCTTATCTTATTGAACCCCGATCCTCGGACAATCGGATCCGAGAGGACATATTCCGCAGTGCGGGGATCGGGCCTTGCAGGTTCTTCTACCGTGCTCAATGATTAGTAGGTGTCCATGGTATTTCCAATCATCGGGGAATATCACGTTTAAAATCTCCTGTGCAGTATTCCTGTCGGTTTTCCATGGGACGAGATCCCACCTTTTTGCTATTCTGTGAATGTGTGTGTCAACCGGGAATACAGGCCTGTGCAGGGAGAAGATCAGGACGCAGGCAGCGGTTTTGGTGCCCACCCCTCTCATTCCCGTCAGCTCCCTCATCACCTCGTCATCGTCCATATCGCGTATATAATCGAGGGATATGCTCCCCTTATTATCCCTCAGATCATTGAGGATTCCGTGGATGTTTGCGCTCTTGGACCTGGCAAGACCGCCTACCCTGATGGCATCCTCGATATCGCTGACGTCGGCATCTGCCAGCTCCTCGTTTGTCGGATACCTCCTCCTCAATTCCGAATAGGCCCTGTCCCTGTTGAGGTCGTTTGTATTCTGGGACAGGATCGTCAGTATTAGCTCATCGAGGGGGTCCAGGGGATCTTTGGTCACAGGTTTGCCGTAATGCTCCTCGAGCAGTTCGAGGTATACGGAAAGCCTTTCAAATGACCCATTGACATCGGTCCCTGAATCCTTCATCGACGAGCTACATATTCGATGGGATATAAGCTTTCACCTTGATGAAAAAACAGGGAGGCCAGCAGAGGTCAGATCCTCATATCCAGGACCCTGATCTGCGGAGTTTCCCGGCCATTCCAGCGGTGAATGTCCGGTATCCCCACTACCTCAACCTCAATTCCGTCAAACAGCTCGTCACTGAGGCCCCCCATTCCGAACCATATGCAGTCCACGGAGGATTCGTCGTCCTGCAGCCTGAATTTCAGATGCTTTCCATCTCCAACCGTCCCGAATCCCGCTCCGATATGGGCCGAGCTTATGTGGATCATAGGCTGCTCGTTCGATTTTCCCGTGGGGGACATCAGTTCGAGATCGGAAAGCTCATCAAGGGTAAGTTCGGATAATGCAACCCCGACATCGATTTTTTTCACCGGTACGAACTTCCGATCCGGATAATTTTTCAGGAGATGATCGATCAGAGAGCTTCTCAGAACCGGAATGCTGTTTCGATGGAGGGTCACTCCGGCGGCAAGCTCATGGCCTCCGTGTTCCAGAAGGATCTGACCGCAGGAATCCAGGGCGCCGATCAGATCGAATCCGGCCGGGGCTCTTGCCGATCCCTTTGCGGTATCCCCCTCTATGGAAAGGATAATGGTCGGTTTTCCAGTCTCTCCCATAATGGAGGATGCCGATATCCCGAGCACTCCCGGATGCCATCCTTCCTTTCCCACGACAATGATGGGGTCATCCCCAAGATCCTGAACTGTTATCTGTTCCCTGACCTCGTCCGTTATCCGGTTGCCGATGGCCTTTCTCTTGAAATTCAACGTGTTCAGCTGCCTGGCGAAGAGGTCCGCGTCAACACGATCACCTGTAAGAAGCATATCGAGTGCCATATCCGGGTTGCCCAGCCTTCCCGCAGAATTGATCCGGGGTCCCATCTTGAAGGCTATGTCCGCGGATGTGATTCCCAGGAACGGATCGATGCCGGATTCCCTCATGAGGGCCCTGATCCCGAGGTTGTCGGTGTTCCTGAGCTGTCTCAGCCCCTCTGAGACGATCGCGCGGTTCTCATCCACAAGGGGGACCAGATCGGCAACTGTCCCAAGAGCGACCAAATCCAGGTAGTTTCTGACATCATCCCGGATCAGTCCTTCCGTCTGGAGCGCCCATGCCAGCTTGAAGGCCACCCCAACCCCCGCGATCTCCTTGAAGGGATACATGCAATCGGGCCTCTTCGGATCAATCACCGCCTTCGCTCCGGGAAGGGTCTTCCCGGGTTCGTGGTGATCGGTAACAATGACATCGACCCCTTTCTCAACGGCGTAGGCAGTCTCCTCGACAGCCTTTATCCCGCAGTCCACGGTGATTATGAGATCGGCCCCGGAATCGACCGCGGTATCGATGCCGGACCTGGAGAGTCCGTATCCCTCCTCATGCCTGGAGGGCAGGTATTTCAGTATGACCGAATCGGAATCCGCCGTGCCGAGCATTCTGATCGCCAGGGCTGCCGCGGTTATGCCGTCGGCATCATAGTCGCCGTAAACGAGTATATTGTCACCCTCGGCCAGAGCCCTGCCTATCACATTCACTGCCCTTTCCATGTCTTTCATCAATAATGGATCATGCAGATTTCTGAGGGTCGGGTGCAGGTAGGCGTAGACCTCCTCGGGATCGGAAAAGCCCCTTGCCGATAGAATCCTTGCGAGAAGGGAGGAGATGCTCAATCTGGAGGAAAGCGCGAGCGCGAGCTCCTCATCGACATCTCGGAACCGCCACTCCTCTCCCTTGACGCTTTTCATATTCCTTGCACCTTCCCTGTCAATTGACCAGGGATATAAATAGGGATATTTCGGGGGATGGGCGAAAGAATGCTCATTCCTTGGCCCTGAATATGAACTTCAGGTAGACGGGCCCTCTGATATCCGCCTTCTTTCCATGGCTGAGCATGTAGTGAAGGGCCTTGGAGTCGATTTTCAGATTTATATCCTCGAGATCCCTTATCATCTCGATCGTCTTGGCCGTATGGCCGCGTTCCAGCGCTTTCTCGATCTTCCAGGCGGCCAGGTAGGAGAAAGCCTTTGCGTAGGTTATCTTGGTCTGAATGGATTCGGAGTCGTCAATGACCTTGGTCTCGGACGGATTGACTCCCAGAATGTCCCCGTCCTTGACAAATATCTGATTGAAGGCGCCGGGGCCGGAGAGCCCCATTCCGGTCTTTGCCTCCTTGAGGACCACCTCGGCGTAGGTTCCCTCGCCCTTTTTCGAGTCGTACTCATCCTCGGTTATCAGCATCTGACCGTACCTGGTATCCACCAGGTAACCCGACCATGCCACCTTTCTCTTGATATCGGCATTATCCCTGTTGTCCTTGTAGGTCTTGTAAATTGCCGAGGCGATCTCCTTGCCGAAATCCGTACCCGGTTTCCTCTTGTATTTGATGGCCTGTGAGATATCGCTGTCGCTGAGGTTCCATGAAGCGTGGAACTGCGGGAAGATCAGGCTTCTTATGTCACGGTACCCGCTTTTATACATCAGCATTCTCTCGATCCCCAGGTCCATGATGAATGCGGAGGCGTCGATGTTCCTCTCCTCCAGGATATTATGCGAGATCATCCCGCATGTGCCGAGTTCCAGATCCCCTCCGAATATCTCGAGTTCCGTTCCCGGTTCGAAATACGGGAACGGATATGTTTTCTCCACCATATCGGTATTCGACAGGTCGAGGTTGTCGAATATTCTGTTCGCAATGGCCTTTCCCTTCTTCATGGTGAGTTCCTGATCGACAATGGCAAGAGAAAGAACGTGATAGGTCCCGATATGTCTGGAATCGAGGTATGGCTCCCTTCGAAAGAGCTGCGCCACGGTGAATATCCTCACGGGCAGGTTCTCGATATCATATGTGGCCTCAATGTTTGATATCCATGCCGTAGGCATGAAAGCCCTCATCGTCTGTGTAGATGGTATGGGATTCACCCCATCTATATTGGGAAGGATGTTGATGAGGTTGATCGCATCTTCGTACGAGAGATCCAGCTCCCTGGAGAAGAGCTTTAAAAGCTCCTCGCCGGATGAATCGTCGTCGATCGTATCGATGAGGTTCCAAAGCTCTGCCAGATCGAGGCCGGGGAACCTGCTGGTGATCTTCACCTCTATTGCGGGCTCCGGGGGGATCGGCTGCAGTCTATACCAGGAAAGGTGGTAGATGGAGTCCTTGAAAACCGTGTACAGCGGGCCCGTCAGTTTTTTCACATCCTCAAGCTCCATGAAGTGGGATGTCTGTATCTCATCGAATCCCCAGGATATCATCATCTGCCTGAGGTTCTCCACCTCGTTGGCAATCGGGTGGGGATGCCCCCTTCCGGAGAAGTACGATACGACATCCTCCATGTTGGGAGGTTTTACCCCGTTCTTCGTTTTCCCGTTCACGCCGTTTTTCGTCATCTCGTCCCCCGCTCCTTCTGAATGCCCCTGGCAGAAAGGGAGATCGACAGTTCGCCGGCCGTTCGATCGACCATTGATCTGATCTGGTCCTGTTTCTTCTTGATGGGGATCATTCCGCTCGGATAGACCAGGCCGTCAATGATATCTGATATTTCAATCATTCTCTCGAATATCTCCCGCCCCCTCTGCAGATCTCCTTTCAGAATGTTGTTCAGAACGATCCTTCTCAGTTCTCCGGCCACATCACACAAGCCGAGCAGATAGTCCCGGTGCGGTATCGAGATCTCCCGGGGATCCGGTATCTTCCCGTCTTTCAGGAGACGGCTCAATATGCAAGCCTCGGCCAGTTCAACATAAGCGTCATCGATGAAATGGTATCTGGCAGTATCTCCCTCCTTCCTTAGATCCGAGAGCTTGTCGGATATAAGAAGGATGTCATCGAGAGGTTCGGGGGTCTCCGTCCGGACCGAATTGGATATGTGGTTTCTGCATTCCCGGATAAGTTCCCTGGATGCCAGGTATGCTTTTTCCCTCAGTGCATCCTCACGATCCAGAGCTTCCACGATAATGCCCCTTATATCCTCTGAGCGAGGCATGGACCAAACAAATCAACGCGGATATATAACTTTAGGGGAGCTATTACTGATGCTCGACTTATTTCGACATTCGGCCCGTTTGATCAGTTCACCGCGCGGATCATATCAACCGGCGGCTTTCTTATATAGCGTATGGTCGCCATGTATGTGGAAACAACGCATATTCCAACCGTTATCAGGGCGGATATCACTACCAACGGAACCGGTATCTGGGGCATAACGAAGAAGAATCCCTCGTCCCCCCTTTCGATCAGGTATGCGGCAAGGTTGATTATGAACGGTGTACCCATGAAAAAGGCGATCAGCCACGATACGAAACCCATGAAGGCCCCCTCGGTCAGAAAGATTTTCATGACATCCCTTGTGGAATAACCGACCGATCTCAGAAGCCCGATCTCCATCTTTCTCTCCTGTGCCGCTATCGCCATCGTATTGTACATGATGAAGAACGCCACCAGAAATACCAATGCCGACGTGAGCAGGAGCCAATTGATAAGTGAGGTCTTCGCTGAATCTGACAGCTCATTTCCGATCTGGTATTCTTCGAATAGATCTATCGATCCGGGGACGTCGATCAGGTATCTGGATTTATCATCCTCCCCCCTGATCTCGGTGATGAGGCCGAACACCAGCGATGACGTCAGGAGCAGGAAAGCAACAGTTATCGAGAGGGTGGCAAGCGTGGTTATCGAACGGAACAGGCTGTGTCTCATATGCGAGAGAGCGTACGAAGCCGGGTTGAAGAAAATTCTCCGCTCCTCCCTCATTTTCCGCGATCCTCCCTTTTCCTATCACCTTTGAGATGGATCGTTCCGTCCTTGGGCGGTTTCTTTCCTTTGACGACCTTCCCATCCCTTACCTTTATCATGACCTTGGCCCTCCCGGCTACAAGCCTGTCGTGGGTTGCGAGGATCAGGGTCTTCCCCTCGTCGTTCAGATCCTTGAACAGCTTCACTATCTCCTTCGCCGTCTCGGAATCGATATTTCCGGTGGGCTCGTCGGCCAGAATTATCATCGGATCGTTTATCAGCGCCCTGGCAATTGCCACTCTCTGCCTCTCCCCGCCCGAAAGCATTCCCGGCAGGTGGTCCATTCTCTTGTGAAGTCCCACCCTCTCGAGAAGATCAACGGCTTTCCTGGAAGGGATCTCCCTCTCGAACATGACGGGGACGAGAACGTTCTCCAGAGCAGTGAGGGACGGTATCAGGTTGAAGAACTGGAATATGAAGCCCACGTTGGACTTTCTGAAAGCCGCCCTCTGGCTCTCCCCCAGCTTGTTGACCTTCACATTCCCCACCCTGACGCTGCCGGAGTCGGGTATGTCGAGGCCCCCGATGATGTTCAGAAGAGTGGTCTTTCCGGCTCCCGATGGCCCCATCAATGCGCACATCTCCCCTTCCTCGAGCAGCATGCTCATTCCGTCCAGGGCCTTCACCTCGGTCGTTCCGACCCTGTAGGACTTCACCGTGTCAACCACTTCTATGTAAGGTTCATCCTGCATCTCTCAGCACCTCCGCCGGGGCGGATCTGTTCACCATGACAAGGGGCGGGATCAATCCGATTATACCTGAGACAGTTCCTATTCCCAAGGTGATCAGTATAGTATTAACGTTGAAGGAAAACGGGAAAGCCGTCCCGGCTTCCCAGAGTACGAGATTCGCTCCGTCCAGGATCGGTATGAAGGCAATTCCCAAAAGCATGCCGGAGATGATCCCCGAATATACGACGACAGCCATGCCCCCGATTACGAGTAATGATACCTGGATTCCGCTCAATCCGATCGCACGAAGCGTCGCCAGCTCGTGTTTCCTCTCGATGACCGTGATCCCGGAAGTGTTCGCAACGACTAGGACCATCAGGGTCCAGCATAGGATGCTTATCAGGTAGATCCATTTGTTCATGACGTCCTTGATCAGAAGCAGATCCTCTTTCTCCTGCAATGTGTGTTCCTCGTCCTCATCGGGATCGTAATCCGAGAGGCCTTCCTGCATGGATGCGAACAGAACGAACAGGAACGATAGAACTGCCAGTCCCGCAATTGACAGGATGGTTCTGGATCTCTTCCTCCATGAATCCCTCAGAATATAGTCGATTGGCGTGAACTTCATTTTTGAATGACGCATCCCTGGGCTCCTTTCCTTTCCTGGTCTGCCTTTCATAGGGGGTACGCCCAATTAAACCACCGGTTCACAATTCCAGTATCATAGAGTCGGTCTCGGCCACGAGGATGCCTCCTCTGCCTATCTTCATGGGTCTGAGATGATCGTCAAAATCACTTCCGCGCATCTTCTCAATGGCGATCGCCCTTAGCCTGGTTCCCTTGGAAAATTTGTTGTGGAGTCTGATCACACCTCTCGAAAGATATGCCTCCAGCGGATGGATGTCGGATTCGTCCTCTGTCAGCAGAAGCGATGTTATGGGATCGTCAGTCGAATCGTCATCCGACTGCGAAAGGGTCCTCATCAATGCCAGTATTCTCCTTCTGGCTTTGACGGGATCCCCTTCCATGGCCCTTATGGATGTTGTGGAATCGAGAACAACCCTGAGGGGACGAAGCTTTTCAAGCTGCATTGGAAGTTCCCTGTCCAGGTAGGTAAGCGAGGATAGATCCCCATCGTCCCTGATGTCGCCCGGGGAAAGATCCATGATCTTGATGCCGCTGTCCTCGAGACCCAGCATCCTCATGTTGTCCCGTATCTCGTAATGGGGTTCGTCAATGGTGATGTACAGGCTTGTTTCATCCTTAATTCTGCCCGCCATCAGGAACTGCCATCCAAGTATGCTCTTGCCGGATCCGGGACCGCCTATCACCGAATAGGGCCTCCCTTCCAGCAGACCGCCTCCGAGCATCTTATCCAGGCCTTCCACGCCGGTAGATATCTTTCTGATCTCCATTTCTCATCACCTGTACACTTCCTCGTACGGCGTCAAATAAGACCTATTGCCGATTAAACCCTTTCGGTATGGTGGTCGGCGAATGAAAGACCGTCTGCAACTCCAAGGTTAGTATTAATAACGAGTTCGATCAATCCACGGGGAATATGATCGAGGGATCCCCGGGGAATGAACCGCAGGCTGCTGCCGGAAGGGGGGTGATGGCATCAATGGCATTGATGTCAATGGCCCTGTGGGGATCGGCATATTTCGTTATCGTCGTCACCCTCAGGGATATTCCTCCGGTGCTTATGGGATTTCTCAGGATATCCCTATCATTCATCTTCCTCATGATCATCATGAGGATCATCAATCCAAGGTTCCTCTGGAAAGATTATCTGCGGGATATGACAACCGGCGGCATCAGGGGGAAAAGGGCTTGGGTTCTGGCTGCCGCCCTTGCCCTGTTCGGAACGACCCTGCCGAACGTTCTGCAGAACGTAGGCATGATAATGATGGATGAGTCCTCAACATCGTCACTTGCCGCCCTGATACAGGGATCCGGACCGATATACACGATAATACTGGCCGTATTCATATTCAAGGAGAAGATCGGCCCCTGGAAGATCATCGGGTTGGCGGTGGTTATCCCTTGCACGCTGGTTCTCACCACTTACGGTTCCGCCGGATTCAGCTTCGACTCCAAGGAGACCCTCGGGGCCTTTCTCAACCTGCTGACCGCATTGTGCTATTCCGCCAGCGCCATATTCTTGAAATTCGCCCTGAACAGGGGAGGAAGCCCCTTGAGGGTTCTCAAAGCCAACACATTCTATGCCACACTTCTGATGATACCGATTCTTGTCGGTGCGTACGCATTTGGTTTGGAGGACCCATTCAATCCGATTGACTCCAGCTTAACGGCCTGGCTGGGTCTGATATACCTGTCAATAGGCGTGATAATCACCGCCGGGATATTATGGTACCGGGTCTACAGGAAGGAGGAGGTCTCTAGGGTTATATTCTTCGTATTCCTCCTTCCACTATTCTCCACCCTGGTAGGGTATCTCTTTCTTGGGGAGAGGCTTGCCCCGGTGCAGCTGATTGCGGGAGCCGCACTTCTTATCGGGGTCGGGGTATCCCAGGTCGGGGCATGGAAGAAGACATCCGGTCGAACCATTTAACTACAACATGATCGCTAAAGTCAGAAAGAGGTGCATTTCGTGTCGAGAATTCCACCGGTTCTCATATTGTTATTCGCCATACTGTCCGCTTCGGCATCGGTCCAGACAGGGGGAACGGAGACGAGGGATGATGATCCCGATTTCGACATCGGGGGATCACCGGACGTTCCCACGTGGTTCAGGGGAGATTATTGGAACTATTCCATCGATACCTCCTATGATCTGGGATTGGTGGACATACCACTGGTCGGATGGATCAACATGTCGGTTGAGGAGGTATATCCCGTATCGATTGACGATTTTGACCCGATTTATCTGATGAACATCACGGGAAACATCACCGGTGAGATCGATTTCATCGTTTCAATCAGGATCTATGTCGATGTCGACGGGTTCATGCTCACGAGAATGCAGGACCTGGCCAACAACATAATGGTGGCGAACATAACCGTTTCAGGAACCCAGGATGATCTCAACGGCTTCTACCCCTTCGGTTACGAATATACCCCGCCCCTGGAGGAATTCGACTTTCCCCTGATCCCCGGCGACACCTGGTCCACTGATGTGACCGCCGGGATCCCCTTCACCGGGGGAGAGGGGGCGGAGCTCCACCTCGAGTCGGAATGCGGTGATCCCACCGGCATCGAGGTCCCTGCGGGAAGCTTCGATGCGTATCCGATAACGGTCAACGGCGTGGATTCCCTGTGGTTCAACGCCAGCGTCGGAAACTGCGTGAAGAGGCAGTTCCTGATCGATACCAGCGGTATAGAGGTCGATCTCCCGCTGGAGCTGGATACTTACGAACATTCATCAGATCCCCCGGATTACGTCATTGAGGTGAAATCGGATCAGCCAGTGTGGGCCGGGACCGAGTTCGAGGTCTCCGGAAGGTTCGAATCCGTATCCGGGGTTATGTCGGCTGTTTTCTTCTTTCCCGGCGGCAGGCTTGCGGCAACCCGTCCGGTCACATCATCGAATCCGGAGTTCGATCTGGTCCTGACCGCACCCATGGAAAGGGATGATACCGAGACATCCATGGATCACGGATCTTTCGGCATACTGATGGTGGTGTACGATGGATTAACTCTGAGAAGCTACGATATCTGCACCGTGACAACGAAATCGACGGATCTGGTGATCAACGAGACCCTAGTTTCGATGGATCATGAGAGGAGCGGAACGATCGATGATCTGTTCACGGCGAATGTCAACGTCAGAAACCCATCCCTTTTCGCCGCGGAGAACTTCTCGGTTTCCATACGGGTCCTGGGGGACGAGGTTCACAACGTCACCTTAGGTCCATTTAACCTTGATGCCAATGACACCCTTGCACTGAATTACTCGTTCATGAAGGACACCCCCGGCAATTACACGCTTGAGGTGTTCGCGGACTCGGAGGATTCGGTTCTTGAATTCAACGAGACGAACAACCTGTTCAATCTGAATTTCACGATAAGGGAGCGGCCGGTTCTGCTCCTTCAGGAAACACCTACTGCGGGGGAATATGTCCTGAACGAGGGTGAAACCCTGTCATTCAGCATCCTGTCCAAGAGGGGCGGCGATAACATCCCTCCCGGTAACTGGACCCTTGACGGCGAGGAAATGGCCAGCTCTCATCAATTCGATTTCGCAACTGATCATACGGGCGATTTCTCAAGCAGGATCGATCCCTATGAGATCGGCTATTCCCTGCCTCCCGATTCGACATACGATAACGAGACAGACTCGTTCTCATGGAGGATATTCGTACTGGATGTGAATCGGCCTCCCGTTTTCGATGATTCCAAACCATCAGGCAGAAATGTCACGATATTCGAGGGACAGTCCATTGTTTTCTCGGCTGACACATCCGATCCCGACGGGGATGGCCTCCACCTTGCCTGGACAGTAAACGGGATCGACGCGGGGAATTCCTCCTCGTTCAATTTCACGGCAAACCACACGGGAAACAGATCCTCGGAGTTTTCGCCATACATGATCTCGCTGAAGCTTTCAGACGACGGCGCTGGCTCCCTGTTCGTCTTCCGGAACTGGACCCTGATCGTAAATGATGTGGACCGCATCTTCGAATATTCGGTTTCCCCTCCGGAGGGTGATATCGAACTCGACATAAACGAATCGATAACACTATCTTTCACGGCGCATGATCCCGACGGGGACCCTGTGCTTGGTTCATGGTCCTATCTGGATATGACGCAGAACGGGACCGACATTCTGACGATCGAACCGCTTATGCTCGGAATTGAACCAGGGGATGTCATCCCCGTCAGACTGAAATTGGCTTCGGGGAATTTCAGCCTCAATGCTTCCTGGGTGATCTCGATTACCGGTTCCATCGAAAACGAGACGGAGGAACCGGAGGACATTCCGCCGATCGGTGTGGTGATCCTCTCTCCCCAGAAGGGAGCGTCCTTCGATTTCGGGACAAATATAACGTTCAGGGCGGGTCACTCGGACCTGAGGAACATCTCCTTCAGATGGTTGATAAACGGGGAGTTCTTTTACGGCAGCGAGGTTGTGGTCTCGGAACTTCCCCCCGGAAATTACACTTTCGTCCTCAACGCCACATCCACCGATGAGGTGGGAGGCTACCTCGAGATCGCGTCCTTCTTCCGGGTTTCGGAACCGCAGGAGCCTCCGGAGGACGAAGATGATGATAGACCGTTCTTCATGATCCTGCTAGGCATCTTCGGCTTCGCGGCCGTCCTGCTGATCATAATCTTCGTCTTATATCTCATGATAAAGGGAAAAGGCGACGCCGAGGAGGAGTGAGAAGACATATTCAGCTAATGATGTCTCACGGGGAGAGATACGGATCAGAATACACCCGCGAGCATCAATCCGGATATTATATTGACAAGCATGAACAGAAGCGCCGTCCTGGAGAGCCAAAGGTGGATCGGTCTGAGAACCTTCGTCTTCTTGAGGGCCTTCGGGTGAACGAATGCCAGAATGGGCGAGGCGATGATCATCAGGATGGTTATGATCCCCAGATAAGAATGGGGATAGGCGAGATGGGCTCCTCCTCCATCCTGCACCATGTAGATTCCGATGATCAATCCGGTAATCGAAAGTACACCTCCTGCAACCCCCAGTGCCTTGTGGGTCTTGAACCACCATTTTCTTGACTTCGAGGTGTAGAGGATGACAACCGAGGCGAGCATGGATATGAATCCGAGGGAAAGGAAGGCCGCGTGGATCGGCCAGAGCTTGAGCTTGACCGTCTCCTCGTTCATAGTGCCGTAACCCGTCTTCAGGCCGTGGGCGGCGGAGAAGCTGTCGCTTCCGCCAAGTGCCCAGATGATGTCGACATTCCCGTCCGTCGGGATATCCTTGTCCCACTGGTCTCCCGTCGACAGTTTCCTGACGAATTCGATGGTCGTGACACCCCCGGCCTGGGTTCCCCCGAAGGCGGTAATGTCATCTGTCCCGCCCTTGCTCTCATCCGTCGGGTGAGGTCCCGTAGGTCCTTCGCTGTATGCGTCGAATATCTTGACGTCCCCGGTGCTTTCCACCCAGCCGATTATCATATCGGCTCCTTCCATCCGCTGCCCGGGATCGAATCCGATCCCAACGTAACCCGTGGTCTTTCCGACCATGGCTATCCTCACGGAGTCCCCCGAGATTCTCCAGTGAAGGACGAAGCTGCCCCCGTCATATACGGTGGTGGCGGAATACTCCCCCGTGGTAACGATTCCGTCAAGAGTGGGCTCGAGCCCCAGATCCCTGATTGACAGCGTTAATTCCCTGGAACCGTCCAGATATCCCGGCATCGATGCGGTTATCGATATTCTCGCGGTTTCCGTGGAGGTAACCGTAGGGGCAGTGTATGAGAATTTGAAAATTCCACCTCCCTCGTCCGCTGTTTCGGAAATCCCGCCCTTATTTGCGGTAACATCCACCACCGAACCATCGAGAGGCCCCTCGGTAGAGCTGACGGATACCGTGAATTCCGTTTCCGACCTCTCATCCACGGTCGTTACTGACGGAGATACCGAGAGCAGTATCTGGTTCGCCGGAGTCGTATCGTCGATTATCTTGAAGACCATCTCGGGCGGATATGCCGGATAGAACCCGTTTTTCGTGCATGTCAGGTTCATCGTGTCGTCCGTATCGCCGTCCACTGACCCGGCAGTATAGGTGAACTGATATGCTCCGATCCCCAGTTCATCGATATCCGATATCTCTCCATGGAGGACGGAGACCAGTATTTCCACCCCGTCAAGCGGAGTCTCCCCCGAGTAGATGTTCACTATGAAATCCTCCGTATCCCCCTCGGATATCGTGGTGATCACGGGAGTAACGGAGACTTCCATCCTCTCCTTTGGTCCACGGACCGTGAGCTCTTCGGTGGTGGATCCGTACAGATTGCATGTGGCTGTGACGGTCAGAACATCACCGTCGACTGCGGGCACGTCGTATTCATAGACGACTGGATTATCCCCCTGGGTCGTGTAATCCTGATCGATATATTCCACGCCGTTCTTTTCCACAAGGACGTTCTCGACATAGTGCAGGCTCGTTGTCTCATGCGATATTGTTACTGAAAGTATACCGTTGTAGATATCGTAAGAGAGATCCACCTGCCTGGGGGCATGGGCGGATACGATCGTGTCACGAACGGAAATAAAAGACAGCATCGATCCGAAAATGATCATTACAGCAAGTGGCAACACTGTGTATCCGAACCTGAAACGAGACAATTTGAGCCCCCCGGCGGAATCTTATGCATTTATGTGATTAATGATATTTGCCGTGGATATTGATATATTTTCTCCGGATTCGACCAGCCCATCAGTACTGGACCTCTTCCGGAGCCTTCTCCTCCGGATTCATGTACTCTCACGCATCCGTGCTCTCAGCGTCCCCGTACTCCTCCAGGGGGGCGGGTTCGGGGACCGGTTGGGGGGTATCGAAGGGAGATCCCGCTTCCAACGGGATCGACTGGTATGTCTCGCCCTGGAATGGATCCTCGACCGTGGATATCGGTGCGCCCTCCATCATGAGCGGATCCCCACCGGCCGTATAAAACTCCTCCTGGGCCGTTTCCAAATCGGGATAATAGCCTTCCTGATAATACTGTTCCTGGGCAGACATATCCTCCATGTACGCTGCCTCCGCAGGAGGCAGTATGGAGTAGTCAGAGGCTGGCAGTTCCTGGGATTGGGCGGACATCAATCCGGGATCCGGTATCTCGATCTGATCCTTCCTGATCCGACGCCTGGTTCTGATGATCAAGAAGCTGCAGGTGGTGATAGTTGCGATCAGGAGAACGATGCCCAGGATCAGGAGAACCAGCGCCATGTCGATGCCACTTTCCTCAACCGTCGGATCGGTTCCGTTGATGTACTCCCTCCAGTCCCTGATTCCGTCGCCGTCGGTGTCCTTATCCTTGGAATAGGAAATGGGATCGAGCCCGTACCTGACCTCCCAGCCGTCCGGCATCCCGTCCAGATCCGTATCGGACATCTGCATGTTCGTGCCGTTGAGATACTCCTGCAGGTTCGTGAGACCGTCTTCGTCCGGATCGATCGAGCCGTCTGTGGGATCCAGATAATCGAGCCCGAATTCCATCTCGAAAAGATCGGGGATCCCGTCCCCGTCCGTGTCATGGGTTTCCGACAGAACTATCAGATGGAATCTCCTGCTGTTCTGGTTCCCTGCCGGATCGCTGACCCGAACCGTGATCGTGAAATCCCCGCTCTTCCAGACCTTTCCCGTGAGGTTGAAACCGATCCCGGCGAGGGGGGCTCCGATCCACTCCACCGAAGCAATTCCGATGTTGTCGGTGGCGGTTATCCTGATATCGATGTCCTTGCCCGCATATACGGTCAGGTCCGGTACAGGTTCTATCTCCGGGATGATCTCGTCCGTGACCGCTATCTCCCTCTTCTGGGTCAATTTGTTGTTTCCAGATTTGTCAACCGCCCTTACCCGGTAGACCATGTTCCGGTCCTCGGTAACGGGCACGTCGAAGGTACCTCTGTATAGCCCCTCGATCAACGAAAGGGAAAATGTCTTCATCTCATCATCGCCGAACCAGTATTCGATGGTAACCGATGCTATCTTGTGGTTGTCCGAAACGGATATGATGAAATCCACGGAACCTCCGCTCACGGTGGTGCCGTCCGTCTGGTCGGAGAGGATATCGGGCGCTGTTCTATCCCTGATCATCACCGTATTCCTATCGGTGACGAGTTCATTTCCCGACCGGTCCAGAACGTGTATTATGTAGTGGAGCGGGGAGATCGTTGCCTCGACATCCAGTGCATAGTGGTATTCCCCGCCCACGCCCGCTTCCATGGAGCTGTTGTCCTCAGTTCCGTTCTCATACCGGTAATTGATCCATATATCGTTGACGCCAACGTTCTCGAAAATTATAACGGAGAACACCAGTTCCGCTGCAGGGGCAGTTGATACGGGTGTGAGATCCTCCAGCAGAACCGGCATATCGTTATCGATTATCTCCATCATGCGGATCTCGGATGAATTCACGTTTCCCCAGGTATCGTTCGAGTGGAACCTGTAGCTGAAGTTCCCTCCCGCATCGAACATCGTTATGATCCCTTCCCACCTGCTGTAGTTTCCCACGGTCAGATCCATGAATATGTGTTCGTCTTCCACATCCCCCTCCGAATGCCAGTATTCCACCCATCCACGGTTCACCTCGATATTGTCCACGACCCCCATCTCGAATTTGAAAGTGTCGTTTGTCGATGCTTCCTTGGTACTGAGATCAACCGTGAACTCGGGCCCGTCGTTGTCGACGACCGGGATCACGATCTCACCGGTGTCATTGGCGACGTCTGACGCATCCCATGCTTGAATGATGTAGTGAAGGTCATCCAATCTGTGTTCGATCACGATTGTCCCTTCCCAGACATCTGTTTCGATGGTTTCAAGGTTCATTTTCTTGTGGATCTCGGAGCCGTACCAGTAATCCACCCTGGCCTTCTGGACCTCAATGTTGTCCAGTATCCTGTATTTGAAGGTGAACTCATCGCCGGTGGTGGCTTGATCCGGGGTGAGATCCAGTTCGAATATCGGAAGGATCGTATCCTGGATCTTGAGCCTGTTGCTGTCCTCGGACACCCCTATCGAGTTATATGACCTGACGAAATAGTAATAGGTCTGCCCGTTCTCCTTGGTCGTGTCGTTGAATGTGAAAACATCGGGATTAACCTCTCCTATCTGGGCTCCGCCCGAGGTGCCGGTTGACCTGTAGATGCGATAGCCCTCGATCTCAGAGTTTCCGTCAAAAAGTGATCTTGACCAGGTAAGGTCCACCCATCCGTTTCCCTCGATCCCGACGAGGTTTCTGGGGGGGCCGGGGATGTGGACGATCTCGAACGAGAACAGGAATGCGTCGCTTCCTCCGTTGTGGCTAGTGTCATATGAACCGGTATGGAAGGGGAAATCCGGTGACGAGGTAATGCCTGCCATGGTAACGTTGAAGTCGTTTGCCAGGTCGAGCCCGTACACCTCATCTGTGCTGGTCGATCCAATGAAGCTTGCATGATACAGATCGGAGGCGTTCCGGTTGAATTTCACGAGAAATCCGTCATTTCCCCCGTTGTGGGACCAGTCGAACGATCCCCTGGACTCCTTGGGGAAGTCCGTCGAGGACGTGTAACCCACCACATACGGTGATCCAGTGGAATCTATCTCTATATCCTGACCGTAATCGTAAGAGGACCCTCCGAGATAGGTAGAGAAGATAAGCTTCCTGCCGGCATTATTTATGCACAGGGCAAATGACGAGGTATATCCGCTCATGGACCTGTCGTATGCATCTTTGCTCAACGGGAAGTTCGATGATGAGGTGTATCCGGTAATAAAAGTGTCGCCGTGGGAGTTCATGGCCATGGCGTTCGAGTAATCGGATGACGATCCGCCGATGTATGTGCAGAAATCGAGGGTCTTGTGAGTCATGTTCAGCTTGGTAACGAAGATGTCGTAACCGCCGTTGCTGTCCTTGTTGTATGCCCCGATCGTGGTGGGAATATCGGAGGAGCTTGTGTCACCTGTGAAGTATATGTTCCCTGATCGATCTATCCTCAGGTCGACAGCCTGGTCGTAACTGCTTCCCCCGAAGTAAGTGGAGAAGTGAAGCGCGGTTCCCGCGGAATTCATCACATAGACGAAAGCGTCGTAATAACCTGCGATATAGGACTGGTATGCATCAAGGGTCAGGGGAAAATCCGACGAATAGCTCTCTCCGACGACGTATGCCTTGCCAGATCCGTCGATCTCGACCGCGTAACCGTAATCATATGACAGCCCTCCCACCACGCAGGAATACGAAAGAGAGGTGCCCTGGGAATTGAGCTTCAGTATGAACGAATCCGCACTGGATTTGTAGGTGAGATCGGAGCTGCTCGAGGTCTGGGGAAAATTGCTTGATGAGGTGTATCCGGTGACATATGAATAACCCAGTGAATCGATTGCGATCCCCGTTGCGTAATCCGCATTTGAACCCCCTATATACGTGGAGAAGAGAGCGTCAGTCCCTCCCTGATTGAATCTCGCCACGAAAATATCGTAGTTTCCCTTGGTCGTACTGTAAACACCGGGGGTCAGGGGAAAATTGGTGGAATAGGTCTGGCCGGTGACGAACGCTTCACCGCCTGACGTCACGGCAACATCATACGCCTGATCCGTGGAGGATCCTCCGAGGAATGTGGAGTAGATGATCGGATCTATGGTCACCGCTCTTTCGGAATCTCGATCCGCTAGATCGAATCCGAACGTCCTGCCGTCGATCCCGCGAAATGATCCGTCGATGATCTCCCGGTCATCCGAGTAGAAAGCCGATAATCCGGTATCGATGAGTTGAAAACCGTTTCCGGTACCGATCCTGACGGAGGAACCGTCGACGGAAAGGTGAGTAGAGCCTTCGATTCTTATTCTGACCAGATCGGGATCCGTCCCTGGCCGGAGCAGGAACTGGTACTTTGGATCACCCTTGATAACACTGTATTCAAGATCGATCCCATCCCAGAGGTCCCGATAAATGACCCTGCCGAAGCTGGGGACCGAGGAATGCCATTGGTCGGGATCATTTCCCAGGAAGTAGTTGATTCTGTATTCCAGGAGGTTCTCACCGGCTGGAGCGGCCTCGTCTGAACCCGGGAAGGTCATCCTCAAAACGCATCCGCTGTCCTTCGCATCCCGGGGAGGCAGATCCAGGTATATTTCCGATCTCGAGAACGCGATGCGGCCGAAATTGGTATCCGCCATATACGAGATCCCGTCATCCCACTGCCCGGCGTTCAAAATGATCGGGTCGGGATCACCTTCCTGAAGCGGGTGGTAATCCAAAATAATTCCGTTTTCCGGCGTTCCGTCTCCGGTGGCGGTCGATGTCAGCAATGGAACGATGAACAGCAGTGAAAGAATGAAAGAGCCCGTTGCCGGGACATTTTTCCCCATGAAAACACCTCGTCTGGAATGATTGCTGAACTACCCTAAATCATTCGAGCAACATGCACAAAACGTTTTTCAGGAATATAAGCATGTAGCAGTTATCATTGATAAACGAGGGGGTAATCCGACCTTCAGACCGGCTGCAACCGGGGAATCGGGAATGTTTATTATCATCGAAAACATAACCGCCTCCGGTGATGGAATGGTTGTGAAGGTTGCGATAAACGGATACGGCACTATTGGAAAGAGGGTGGCAGATGCGGTCTCGCTTCAGGATGACATGGAGATCGTCGGGGTCACCAAGACCAGGCCCACCTGGGAAGCCCGGATGGCCATCGAAAAAGGTTACGATCTATACGTCGCGATTCCCGAGAACGTGAACAATTTCACCGAGGCGGGGATAGAGGTCAAGGGAACGCTCGACGATCTTCTTAAGATCAGCGATATCGTGGTGGATTGCACTCCAGGCAAGAAAGGCGCTGACAACCTTGAAATTTACAGAAAAGCGGGTGTGAAGGGGATATTCCAGGGAGGTGAGAAGCACGAGAGCATCGGCCTGTCCTTCAACTCGCTCTCGAATTACTCCGAGAACATCGGATCAGATTACACACGGGTCGTCAGCTGCAACACAACTGGTCTGACCAGAACCCTGTATCCGCTGGCGATGAATGTTGGCGTCGAAAAGGTATACGCCACGATGATCAGGAGGGGCCCCGATCCGGGGGACTCCAAGAAAGGCCCCGTGAACGCAATAGTACCCGTTCTCAAAGTCCCGTCCCATCACGGACCTGACGTCAAGACCGTGATCGATGGCCTGGACATCGATACCATGGCCGTTGCCGTGCCCACAACGCTGATGCATCTTCACTCCATCGTTGTCAAGCTCTCGAGGGAGATCGATACCTCCGATGTCCTGAAGATGTGGGAGGATACCCCCAGGGTGAAATTCGTCCTTGGAGGGGAGGGTGTGACATCAACGGCCCAGATCATGGAGATGGCAAGAGATCTCAAGAGGGAGAGGGCGGATTTCAACGAGATCATAGTCTGGCGGGACGGAGTACATGTTGTGGGCGACACCCTATACTACTTCCAGGCGATCCACCAGGAATCGGATGTGGTACCGGAGAACGTGGACTGCATCCGTGCGATGATGAAACTCACGGACGATAACATGGAATCGATCCGAAAGACCGATAGGACGCTTGGGATCGGTTGATCTCGGCGGAGGGGGATTTCGTCCGGTTTAAGGGTATTTTTAACGTTATGATTAAATATCTTTCGTCCGTTCATTTTCATGGAAGGGGGTGGCATGTATCGATCCCCCGTATTATCAGAGGTGGGAATCATGGCTCGGGTACCAAATCGCTCATCGAGGGTTGATCCAGGAATCATGATGGGAGCGGGTATGCCCGTGAAGGGAAGGCCCGATAAGATCAAATCCCCTGTGAAGAGGGCCGTGAAGAGACCCGCAGGAGGAAGGGCGATAGCCGCAAGGAGCGGGGGAAACAAGGTGGATGAGCTTCTGGGCGGAGGTTTTCCCTTCAAATCGAATATCCTCGTCCAGGGTCCGGCCTTCGTTGGCAAGGATGCGCTTCTGACCCAGTTCGTATCAGAGGGAATAAAGACAGGAGCACCCTGCATCGTGATTCTGACCCATTCCACAACCTCCCAGATGAGAAAGAAGATCGTCGAGATGGATCATCAGATCCAGGAGCGGGAGAAACAGGGCCTGATAACCTACATCGACTGCTATTCGAAGACGGCCGGTCTCATGGGGAAGAATCCCTTCGCCCTGTACCTCAAGGGCGTCGACGATATCGATGCACTGTCGGATGCGATCGAGAGGTTCCAGATTGGTTACAAGGAGAAGTACTTCTACCACCGGTTGATATTCGATTCGCTTTCCACCGTGGTCAGGACGCACGGCCTCAACCGAACAATGGATTTCCTACACGGACTGAAGGCCAAGACGAATGCGTACAGCGGGATCGCCCTTCTGGATCTCGTCGGTGGCATCCATCAGCCCGATGAGATATCCTCCCTGGAGAGCATCGTTGACGGCACGGTGTTGATGAAGGAGGAGAAGGGCAAATACTTCATGATGGTCAAGGGCCTTCCCAATGCCAAATCCCGGGAATGGATGGAATACCAGTTCTCGGACCAGGGGATAGACATCAAGGGTATCTATTCGTACTCTTACATTCAATAATCAGGGAAAATATTAGGTTCTTACACCAGCAAAGGTTTTATTTATGAATAAATCCTAATATGCACTGGGTGGAAGAGAATATGAATAGCTTAAGATTTTGTATAATATTGGTAGGGATCATTCTAACCATGGGACTCTTCGCACCGATTGCTAATGCGCATGAAGATTCCATGGTAGTGATATTGACACTGGAAGAATCTGATTACGAGTCGGGGGACAGAGCCGGAGCGAATGTGCATGTTTTCGACAATGGTCAGCGGATAGATCCGGACAATTCCCCTGTTCTCTCCTTCCTGGTTATGGACATGGATTACGATTATCAGGTCAGGGATGTTGAAACATCGATATCATCTTCAGGATCAGGGCAGTACTATGGAGAGGTCGAGATATTCGATTCCGATGTGGAACAGTCCATTGCCGGTGGTTTCCGGATCAATGATATCGGCAGCACCGCCAGGGGAAATGAATACGTCCTCTCGTATGGAAAGAGTACGGATGACGATGAGATATACGATTATGTTGATTCGTGGGATGTTGATGCCGTTTACTTCGCATTTCCACCTTCGGAAGAAGGTCTGTCAATCGATTATTCCATAAAAAATATTGATCAATATCCATGGATGCCGGGTGATACGGTCGAGATAGATTTCGAGGTCAGGTACGATGGGAGAATGGTTAAGCCCGACAGCTTTCTCCTGATTTCGGATTCGTATGATTTCGACTACGATCTGGATGTACCTTATAATAAACCATCCGATGGCAAATATGAATCGTTTTTTACAATTCCGGCGTCTCTCAAGAGATCGGATGAATTTACGATAACCGCACGTGCTTCCAAGGGTGATGAGGTGGCCGTAATCGATCTGGAAATCCCGGTTTCACATTTCTGCCTGTGGTACAAGCCTGATGATTTCAACGAGACTGTGATGGATATCGGTCTATGGGTCTCCGATAGCGAAGGGAAAGCCGTTCATGGGATTGAAGTCGGATTCTGGTCTTATGAATGGGATGATATCATTTTCGTCAACGATACCAATGAAATTGGCAAGGCGAGCTTTCGAATACCTAAATGGGACAGCGATGTATATATTGACGGATGGATAACAAACGGAGAATACAACCAATCCTTCACGGGTGATATTGTCTTCCCAGCGGAGGTTGATGACGAAACGGCTCAGAACCCGGATACATGGGGTTTCGATGTGATATCTGATGATGATGAATATGATATGATCGGGGAGAGATCAAAAAAACAGCTAACGGCTTTCATGGACGGATCACCTCATTCCAATGTGAAAATTCAGTATTATGCTTACACTTATCATGATATCCTCGGGTACGGATCGGTAAATACCGACATCGATGGCAATTTCGAGATCGATTTTGATAATGATCTCGAGTCATCATCGGTTATGGTGGATTTTCTGACTCCTAACGGTTATCATCCCGGTGTATTCCGCGGATACGGATGGGTGGATACAGACGGGGATGGTTTTTCCGATAAGTTCGAAAACGATCGGGGTACTGATATGGACGATTCCGATGATTTTCCTGTTTCATACTGTGACACCGATTATGACGGATTCGGGGATAGATACGAGGACCATGTCGGAACGGATCCGGAAGACCCGCTAGATTTTCCATATGATTGGAAGGATACTGATGATGACGGATTCGGAGATGAGTTCGAGATCGAAGTGGGAACGGAATCAGAGAATGGATACAGTTATCCCGTATCATATCAGGATTCAGATGGGGACAGCTTTGGAGATAGATATGAGATCAGTGAAGGATCGGATCCGTATGATAGTTCGGTCTACCCCAGTGATTTCAGCGATGCTGACGGTGACGGTTACGGAGATGATTATGAAGAGTATAAATCCACGGATCCGTACAATCAATTCGATTACCCCATTGAAACCGCCGACGAGGATTCCGACGGTCATTCGGATGATGAGGAGAATTATTACGGAACGGATCCCAGCGATCCCTCAGATTATCCCGGAAACTCATATGAAAAGAATTCAGACGAGGACTCCACGAATCTCGGAGGGTCATATTATGATTATCATTACGACGGGGAGGAGGAATTCTACGGAACGGATCCCGACGATCCCTCCGATTATCCATATGATATATACTCGGTCGATACCGACGGCGACGGTGTTTCCGACGAGGAGGAAATATTTCACGGAACCGATCCTGAGGATTCGGAAGATTACCCTTTCAATACCTACTTGATGAACACCGATGGTGACTATATCCATATCTCGTGGTCGTATATCGATTATCAGTATGATAAGGAGGAGGAATTCTACGGAACCGATCCGGATGATGACATGGATTATCCTTATGATATTTACCAGGACCATTCTGATTATGATGGAATATGTGATGAGGAGGAGCGGTTTTACGGGACCAATCCAGAATCTGGCAGTGATTCGCCCCTTTTCGAACCCTCTCCCCATGATACGAGATTCTCCGATCATAACTCGACCGATGGAATGAGATATGAAAGGGAGTCGATGGTCCTCTACCCGCCAGGAAGCGCCCTTGATCGTTTCTGCGACCAAGACGTGTTCATTCAGATCGAGAACTTCAAGGTTGGAGGAATGAACTCGGTCAGGATATCATGCGATCATGATCTGCAGTGGCCCAACGGAGGCATATACCTGGGAGATCTCGGAGAATCGTTCGGGAGCATATCAACGGCCCAGTGGGGCCAGTGGGAATGTTTCACGGGGGATGATTCATTCGTCCTATACAGATCCAACGGGGAATATATGGGTATGTTCACAATTCCCGAATTCCTGCCCGGCGGAAACCAGGAATATACGATAATTGGTGGAGAGATGGGAGCATATTCCCAGGTAAGTGTAAATTACCTCGTCCTGAATGAAGGACAATCGAAATCGGCGGGATTTTATGATGAAGAAGACGATGATAGCGTCCTACCGGTTATTCTCATAACGGGATCAGCAGTTGCAGCCGTGATCATTATTCTCGTCATTCTCGTGGTACTGATTGTCGTAATAAGGAAAAAGAAAAAGGGCCGCCAGGCAGGTGATAGGTCAGTAACCGTGCAGCAACCTGCTCCCCAACAGACTCCCAACGCTTCCGGACAGCCGTCTCCTGCGGTCAAGCCCGGTGGAGAGGGCATTGGCAACATACCTCCGCAGCCGCCGTCTGTTTCCTCTCCAACCGATCAGGTGCCTGTACAAACGAGGAGTGAATATGCACCACACCCCGGGAATCAGCAGATTATCCCGGCCCAGAAACCTCCCGGCCAGTTTGTAACCCAGGCTGCAAGCACTTTGGACCAGCGGTATACATCATCACAGACAGGTCAATTGAATGCTGAGGATGCCGTCATGGATTTGGAGAAAATCTACCCACCACCTCCTCCGGTCATCCAAAAACCGGTTCCTCCCAAGGCGCAGACCCAATCCCTCCCGCCTGCCGCACTCCCGCAGAATCAACCGGTTACCCAGAATCGAGATGAATCGGAATCAAAGTACGGTCTGGATGATCTCTTCAAATGATGCCCGCGGCATGATGAGGATAGGATCATGGAGGTTTAGGACCGGAATCAATGTAACCATTCGGAATGGAAAAAAGTTATCCGGTTGTACGCATCAGCTTTTCATCTCCGCTTCCCATTGCGCAAGGTAATGTTCGTAGGCGGCGACGGTGGCAGATTCCCTGATCTGCTGGACAGGGCCCTTTCCTACCCAGTCGTTGCCCTGTTTGACGTATTCGTTCATTATCAGCTCCCGCAGGGTCCCGATATCGAAATCCGGGTCCGAATCCCTGCGATCCTTCAGGTACTGCACCATCGAATCGAAGATCTCCCTATACATCCCGTCATCCCAATCCGTCATGAGGATCACTTTATCGGGCCGGTCTTTTCCTTCAACCATTCGCTGTGATCCTCGTCGAGGAGGGGGGAGACCTTCTCGAACACCATCCCATGATAATCGTTGAGCCAGGAGATCTCCTCTTTCGTCAGAAGCTCCGGTTTGACGAGGGACAGATCGATCGGGCACATGGTCAGGGTTTCGAACCCGAGGAAGGTGAGCTCCTCGGAGCTAAGATTCTCGTCCTTCACCACGACGACCACGTTTTCCGTTCTGATCCCGTACTCTCCCGCCTTGTAATATCCCGGTTCGTTGGAGAGAACGTTGCCGGCGTCCAGGGGGACACCAATGTCCCTTGGGGTGATCCCCATCGGCCCCTCGTGGACGTTGAGATAATGTCCGATCCCGTGGCCTGTGCCGTGGTTGTAGTTCTTACCGGCGTCCCAGAGGGCTTTCCTGGCGGGAAGCTCGATCTGTTTTCCCGAGAATCCCTTCGGGAAACGAAGCAGGGAGAGATCGATGTGCCCCTTTAACACCCTGGTGAACATGTCCTTCTGCTCCTCGGTGGGATTTCCCATGCATACGGTCCTCGTGATGTCGGTCGTCCCGTCGACATACTGGCCTCCCGAGTCCACGAGGTAGATGCCCTCGGGTTTGATGGGAACATCAGTTTCTTCTGTGGCCGCATAGTGGACTATGGCGCCGTGTTCCCCGTAACCGGATATGGTCTCGAACGATAGGCCCACGAATCCGTCCCCCTGCTTCCTGAAATCCTCGAGCCTATCGGACGCTGACAGCTCGGTCACTCCGCCCTGCGGTACCGAATCTTCCAGCCATTTGAGGAATTTGACCATGGCCGCCCCGTCCCTGATGTGGGCGTTTCTGATCCCTTGAAGCTCGACGTCGTTCTTTACCGACTTGAAATCCGTTACGGGGCTCCTATCCCTGTGAATTCTCGCCTTCCCCGAAAGGAGAAGGTGAATCCATTTGTTGGTCGTCTTCTGGTCCAGCCATATCCTTATCTCCTTGCCGCCCATGGATTCAAGATATTCCCCGATCTCCTCGTAGGGATGGACCTTTACGAGGTCATCGAGATGATTTTTCGCCTCATCCGTTATTTTTTCCGTATCGATGAACAGGTGCGCGCTGTCCTTTTCCACAACCGCATACGATATGAAGACCGGATTGTACTCAACGTCGGAACCCCTCAGGTTGAACAGCCATGCGATGGTGTCGAGGGAACTGAGAACATGGGCGTCCGCAGCCTTGTCGGTCATTTTCTCCCTGAGCCTCTGAAGCTTCTTCTCCAGGGATTCTCCGGTCGTCTCATCGGACAGGACGATGACGGGATCGGACGACGGTGAAGGCCGATCCTCCCAAAGGACGTCCACGAGGTTCCTCTCCATATATTTGATTGACATGTTCCGATCCTTCAGGGCTTTTTCGAGCTTTCCCGCCCTCTCCATCGACAGAACCTTCGGGTCGACGCCGACGGTCTGCCCCTCCTTGAGGTTCTTGACGATCCAGTCCTCGATGGTGGGGACATCGGGCATCCCCATCTTGAAAAGATCTATCCCCGATCCCTTTAGCTGTTCCTCCGCCTGTATGAAATACCTTCCGTCAGTCCAAAGTCCTCCCTGGTCCGCGGTGATCAGCACCTCCCCCGCGGATCCGGTGAATCCCGAGATCCACAACCTCCTCTCCCAGCAGGCTGGAACGTATTCCGACGCGTGCGGATCGGTGCTCGGTACGAGATATGCATCCACATTTTCTTCCTTCATCAGTTCCCTGAGGGCCTCTACCCTTTCCCTTGTCATGCCAATCATCTCCATCATGGTCCGGAAATACTGCGGTCTGAATGCGATTTTAATCACTAATGCTTCATTATGAATTAATCTGTTGGTTGAAAAGCGCGATCCTTTTATCAATCAGCTGACCTTTTATGCCGGTGGGTTCCAACATGCAGTCCATGGAAGATTTCAGGAGGGAAAGGGAAGAACTGAACGATCTTTTGATGTCCTACGCAGACATGCCCATAAAGAGGTTCATGAGCCTCGACTCTCAGGTATACCGTGACGGTGTTCTTGATCGGAAGACCAAGGAGATGCTCGGTCTCGTTGCATCGCTGGTCCTTCGATGCGACGACTGCGTGAAATATCACCTGGATACATGCAGGAGGCTGGGGGTGAGCGATGCCGAGGTCGTCGAGGCCCTCTCCATCGGACTGGTCGTCGGCGGATCGATTGTGATCCCGCACCTCCGGAGGGCCATCAGAACATGGGATGATATGAAAGTGGAATCTACTCCTCCATGAGGGATCCGTAATCGAAATCCTCCGCCGGGGCATTCGATTTTCTGTATGCCGTGAAGACGATCAGTATCAGAATGATCAGGGCCAGTGCGCCGGCGATGATGTAGTAGATGGTGTAGTCATCGGGTTCCTCTTCTGATCTGACGAAGGTGAAACCGGTCTCGGAGTACGGAGTGTCGTTCGGCCCCTGGAACGTGGAGGAGAGGTGGAAGGTAAGCTCCTGCCCGTCGGTCCAATCGTCGCTTCCGTATTCTATTATGTATTTTCCGCTTCCCGCGGGAACCTCGTTCATCTTAACGCACGTTCCGTCCGAGAATACGACGTATATCGTCTGGCCCGGATCCCCTTCGGCAGTGATGATTACATATCCGTCAGGCGTGGAAACGTTCATGGACGTCACGTTCACCGGGGTCCTCGTATCGACGGGGGGATGGATGATGTCCAGGACGATGAAGTAGGTGTCCGACTCACCGCCGTAGGGATCCCTTATGGTAAATGGAACCGTGATCTCCTCGGCCACCGTATCCGCGGGTATGGTTATGGTGATCGTCAATCCGTCGACGGTGCATGACTCGAACGTTGTCCTGATGATCAGATCGCTGTGTGGGCTCTCTATGTCGAATAGATCGTATTCCTCCTCCGTGAAATCTATCGTTATCGATCCTCCGACATCCACGGAATACGTCCAGTTCTCGGGGATCTTCATGTGCGGAGGATCGTTGACCGGGATCACCCAGACATCGAAAACCACGGGTGTCTCGCCCCCTTTGTTGTCCTTCATGTTCACCGAGATGGTGCCCTCCCCGTTCGCATCTAGGACGGGGGAGATCCTCATGGTCCCGTTCAACGGGAATGACACCGCCTTGAACTGTTCGGTGAAGTTCAGAACCTCCCATACGATAAAGTCCCCGTCCGGATCGTGGGCATTGAATTCCGAGAGATTGACGTAGGTTATGGTATCCTCCCGGAATGATATCATGTCGGGGATATCTATTGCCGGGGGATCGTTGACGGGGCTGACCTCGATCGTGAGCGCCTTTGTCACGGAGAGCTCCCCGTCGCTGAGGTTCAGTGAGATCGAATCGGATCCCGACCAGTCCTTGAGAGGACGGAGCGTGAGGTTGGATCTATTTACCTCCGCGTGGATGTAGACGCCGTCCTCATACAGGGACCAGGTGAGGTGTACGCTGTCCTTGTCGAACTCCCACTTCCCGAGGTCCACTACCTTGGACTCGTCCTCCTGCATCTCGTACCGTTCCGGAGCGAGTATCATCGGGGCATCGTTCTCCGGCAGAATGGTCACCGAGAGGTTGAGGTGGGTGTACGCTCCGTGGGAATCCGATATGTTCATCAGGACATAGGAGGTACCGCTCCAGTCAGCCTCCTTGGAATACAATACCATTATTGGTATGTTCAGGGTGACCTCTATGTGGGGCGATCTGATGACGGAGATGTCGAGGTCTAAAAGATCATCATCGGAATCGACGATGTAGTAGGAAAGGTCGATGTATTCCGATCTGTCCTCGAGGAAGGGATCCGCCGCCGGGTTCCTTATCAGGGCCGGTGGATCGTTGGTCTCGTTCACGTTGATCCTCATACGTGTCCATACGGACTCGCCTCCGGTATCCTCCGCCAGGATCGTCAGTTCTGCGATCCCCGATCTGTTGTCCAGCGAGTATAGTTTAAGGTAATGTCCTTCCACATCCGCGTATATTATGGATGCCGGAGTGATCTCCGTGTTGTTTGCGTAGTCGGTGCCGTTCCATACCGAAAAGGTAAGCCAGTCCCAGGAATCGGGGTCGCTGAACGTCCGGTTGAGATCGTATCCGTATATCCCGAAATCCTCCGTGAGGTTGATCGTCCGGTTGTACGGGTCGAACACAGGTTTCTCGTTCATAAGCCATTCCGAGTAGGAGGCCTTCTCGGTACCGTCCATGTTCCGGAGGCCCACCGCGGTTTCGGTGCTGAGATCCGTCAGCCAGGCCCATCCGAAGAGTTCGAGGTCGAGCCCCTGGTCCCTGGTGAGCCTGTTGTATGCGTCGTTGAGGAAATCAGCCTGCCCCTCCTCTCCCCCGAAGGCCTCTCTTGAAGACCAGCCCAGCTCGCTGAACCCGAAGGGCATGTTCTCGATGTGGGCATATGCGGATGAATAGTAATCGTCGCGGATGTCAAGCGGTTCGTTGATCCCGACATTGGAATAGGGATAGCTGGTGAACACGAGAAGGTCCAGCCTGTCAGGATCGAATTTCCCGAGGAAGGACAGGTCCGCCTCGTCATGGCCCTCGACGTTTTCCCTGGCGAAAGTGCAGAACACCTTGGTATCGGGGGACAGTGTCTTGACCTCGTCGTAGATTTCGTTGTAAAGGGAAATGAAGTTCTCGAAACCGTCATCGGTCCCGTTCATTCCGTGATGGATCAGCCATCTGTTTACCTCGTTTCCCACGGAGAAATAGGCCGGTCTGGCAGCGGTAACGATATCGATCGCTGACTGCTTGTATACGTTTCTCCATGTGGTGTGGTTAAGGGTCGGATCCGTTATGTTTCCGGGGGATACGAGCGAATATCCCTGCCCGTAGAAGTTCATGTGGACCAGCGGGAACATCCCGTTGCCCCTTATCAGTTCCTCGACGAAGAGATCTCCCCAGCCGCCCTCGATGTCGTCCGCGAACTCGTAGAACGGGGACGGCCTTCCCCAAACGGGGACGAAATGGGTGTGCTTCGATACGTTGGCGTATGCCTCGGACAGGTCCTCGCCTGTGGCGTTGGTCGGGAGGATCCCCCGGTAGAATCCGATCGGGGGGAGGACCGGATCGTCTTTTGGAGTGATCGATCTGGTACCATCCGATCCCTCGATCCCGTGGGGAAGGGATATCATGGCGGTCATGAGTATTATGAACAGCAGACCCTTGAATTTCATTGATCGTCACCTGTCTGGTCCATTTTCCGACCTGTATATATCCGTTGCCCTTTTTTGTACCTCTTTTCTACAATTGTTTATTTTGCAGGACCGGGATAGCAGGAAAGTAGTTATACAACTTCCGTTTGGTGGTGGCATCGCCATTTTTGGCGTATGGAAATATAGTATGTATAGAGACAGAAGTGGAGGAGGGTTCAATCGACCCCCTCGTGAGATGCACGATGCAACGTGCTCGGAATGTAATCAGAAAACACAGGTCCCTTTCAAGCCTTCACAGGATAGACCCGTTTACTGCAGGGATTGCTTTCAGAAGAGAAGGCCAAACAGGTTTTAAATAATTATCAATAATAATCAATTTTATTCGATCTTACCTGCAAGATCCGACAGGTTTTCAAATCTTCTCCCGGATTGTTTTATCGGGGAAGTTACTGATTTTTTTAATTCAACATCAAACAGCGACAGCACCACTCATTCCATTTTCGCGATCTGATCGTCACATACACTGGTAAATGTTATTAGATGTGATCATTCTCGAGGTCTCATGAAACTGGCCGTTCTCACCGACTTCGACGGGACCGTTGCGGTGGAGGATGCCTCGTATGCGGTTCTCGAGAGATTTGCCGAGGGTGACTGGAGGTCCGTCGAGGGCGAGTTCTACGCCGGCAGGATGAGTGTCCCTGAGATCATAAGGATCCAGGCGGGAATGGTGAAGGCGGGCCTCGATGAGATGAGCCGGTTCCTGATCGAGACCTCGAAGATCATGCCCGGGTTCAGGGAATTTGCCGATCTGTGCAGGGAGAGGGGAGTGTATCTGGAGATCTGCTCGGACGGTTTCGGGTTCACCATCGATGTTCTTCTGAGGGAGTGGGGACTTGATTGGATACCCTGGACCTCCAATACAGTGATCCCTTCACCCGACGGGGCGGGGATCGAATATCCATATTATAGAGAGGGATGCCCGGTGAATGCCAACTGCAAGTGCTCGCACATGGAGAGGCTTCGGAAGGAATATGATGAGGTGATCTTCGTCGGGGACGGGATAACCGATAACTGCGTTTCGAAGATCTCGGAGGTTGTCTTTGCCCGTTCCGATCTCGCCCGGAGAATGAGCGAGGAGGGGAGGGATTTCAGATCATGGGAGAGCTGGGACGAGATCTCGGACTATGTTCTGTCCAGGATGGATCCCGATGCATGATTTTTATATTGTCAATGTGATGCTGATCCCGTGAAGAGGAGAAGACCGTCCATTCTGGATAGACCGCAGGATTCTGCGATGAGGAAGCGATCTTTCATTCACTGGCCCATGGGGAACCTTTCGTGTAACTGGGACATGATCATCATGCCCCATGAGCGGTATGTACGCGAAATGAAGAAGAAAACAAGATTCCTGAATATCGTGATCGTTGTTCTGATGCTCATTTGGATACCGTTTTCACTTCTGTTCTGGGCTCTTGATGGTACCTACGGGTTGATAATGAGCAGCGGAATTGGAGGTGGTATCATGATATCGATCGGTATCATCGTGAAAATATTCCTTGTGATGATTGACAGGAATGCGAGGAACAGGGATACGTTGAAGGAGGTGAAGGTCGGCTGGGGTGATTCGACCCGGAGCCAGGTTCTGAATGCCCTGATCGATTACTTCGACGAATATCATCCTGATTATGATTACACGAAGAACCTCGTGAAAGGGGGAAGAACGGATCCCGGCGATAGATACCGGCTCCCTGACGGGAACACGATCAAGATCGTACAGGTGATGGTTCAAAACCAACCGGCGGGATGGATCTCCATCGAGTATTATCCGAAAAACTGGGAGAAGGCCTTGGAGCTTCAGCTGGATCTGGATAATTTCATGTCCGAGAGAGGGATCCTGATGAAGAGAAAGAGATGATCGGTATTACCTGATGTTTTTTCAGGTCAATTTTTTTCGATATACCGCACAGGGATTCCCCGGACCCCATTCGGGGATCTCCTCGATGAAATCGATCTTCTGAAATCCCCTGTTCTCGTAAAACCTCGTTGTTTTTTGATAGGGATCGTAGCCGGCGGAATCATCCAGTGTTTTCACCTTGATGGTTCCGATCTTGCGGTCCTTCATTATACTTTCAAGATGATCGAGAAGACCGGATCCCAATCCCTTTCCGCGGTGATCCCTGCGGACGGCCATCCACAGGATCTCGCACTCCGCATCGCGGATCTCATGGATAATGAAACCGAGGAGATTATCATCATCGTAGATCCCGAGGAATCCCTTTCCGAGATCTCTTTGAGCGTCTTTTTTAGCCTTAGGGGTGAAATAATCCGAAAGCCCCTCCATGATCTCCCGGATCTGTTTCGGGTCCGGGCTGCGTTCCTCGATCCTCATGATCCTCGGATAAAAATAGTATTAAATAATATTTAATATTGATTTTAGAGATCCCGTGGATCGATAATCGATCATTATTAAATAATAATCCGGATAACGCGATCTTTTTCCACTTTGGTGCGAAAGTCGGAAATTCAGGGGCTTCGGATATAGTGGTTTTAAAAAACACCCTTGAGAGTATAAATAAAACACACTTTTAGTGAGCATAGTTTTTCCAATTACGGGGGGAAACGGAATAATTGATTACCCAGTAATTTCTATGAGATCTCTAAGTGTCTTCTTAAGAAATCCAATTATCTCTCCATGAATGAACATAGATTATTTCATCTTCTCTC
>JBLIRG010000002.1:0-70076 GCA_049472195.1 Thermoplasmatota archaeon | reverse complement strand
GTCGCGGAATACCTTGCCGAGCTTGTCGGGGACCTTGCCGAAGGCGGTGTCCTGCCCGACGAGGTACTTGGGTACCCGGTAGGTTTCGAGTGCCTTGTGCAACCAGGACGCCCACTTCTCGTCCTTGTGGCTGTAGCTGATGAAGAGATCGTACTTGAAATCGGGATCATTTACTGTAGAATCCTCCGATATTTCGATCTCATCAGGATTGCATTCGACCAAATCTACTGCCTCCAATTAGATTTTTGATAGCGGTTTAATTGATAATAAAATTAATTGTTTTTAGATAGTAGTTTGTTTTTCAAATCTTAACGTTCACTTCAAAATTTATCGGATTCAGAAAATAATGGATATCGCATTCAGACTTGATTTAGAGATCACTAGTAATAATAAGATCACGAAGCGGCATAAAGCGCATAGGATCCCAGTACCCTTCCCCCTATCTGCAGAGATTCTGTATTCAAGAATCTCAGATCATCCTGATACGTATGATACTCGGCGCATCCGGATCCCCATGCGCCCATCCCAGGATTCCCGTGGGAGGTGAACGGCCAGTGATCGGAAGCGGGCCACAGCATGTCGTTCCACACGACGTTGATATCGTATCTCTCCAGTGAGGACTCCTCCCTCACGAGATCATCGACGAGATCCCGAAGCCTTGGGATCGAAGAGTTCATCGTCGTGGTGATGGTGTACCTCGTCTCCTCCTCGTCGGTGTGGGGCATGTCGAAGTTGATGTAGAGATCCACGTTCTTCCGAAATTCAGCCTCGTGGGCGGCGTAATACTCGATGGATCCGAACAGCCCCTCCTCCTCGCCGCCGAAAGTGCAGAAGCGGATGGTCTTGTCCGTCTCGTATTTTACCATGGATCTGGCCATCTCGATTATCGTGGCCGGACCGACCGTATTGTCGACCACTCCGATGGTATTGTAGCAGGTATCGTGGTGTCCCCCGATCACTATCAGCTTCTCCGGATCCCTCTCCCCCTTCATATCCCCGACCACCACCCGTATCTCCATGGTCTCGACCCTGACGTTGAAATCGATTCTCAGCTTGTGGGTTCCGGCTTTATCAAGGATCTCGTCCCCGACGCCCCTGGACACCATGAAGAACGGTATGTCCGGATAATTATCGTAATCCAGGGGATTCTGATTGGATTTGAACATTGGGGGGTATCCGATCGTCTCCCCCCTCATGCAGTTCTGGAGAATAATGGCCCTGGCACCCGAGTTGTAGGCGCTGAAATATACATCGGAGTTCGAAGGCGTCTCGGCTGTCTGCTCGATGAAACACACTCTACCCGCGCTCTGATCATAGGATCCCGGATCCGTTCCGTTCCCGATGTTCACCACGGTCAGGTCATCCCGGAAGCTGTTCCAGCTCCTTGATCCCGAATAGCCCTGGAGAACGAAGTCGGTCATGTGTTCGTATGCAACCATCTCGCCGAGAGGCGCAGGGATGTTGAGTATCGGCCTGTATTCGACGAGAGAGAAATCGGCGTTTACAACCTCGAACATCGGGACGGGGTACGATTCGATATGGACATCCTCCAGTCCGGCCTCCACGAACTGGCTCTGAATGTATTCGGCACCGGCCAGTTCGGCATCGGATCCGGACATCCGGGGTCCATTGCTGACCAGCTCCCTTACGTGGACTCCGGCGGCCTCATGATCGAAATCTATCAGGAATATGCCCTCATCACCGGATATCATCGATTCGACGTTGAATATCAACGCCGCGGCGATCAGAATTACCACGGTAACGCTTGCCCCGATACCGATGAGGGCTTTCCTGTTCATGGTCCTCCATATCGAAATCTTAGTAGATAAAACAGTTACCCCCGGTTGATACAACAATACTTCAGATTGACAATATTTATTATCGGGGGACACCCATGTACGGAGCCGGGATCATCGGGATCCATTGAAAGATTCAGGAGTTATGATTAAATAATCCCGTACAGGTCCCCGATCAACGATCCGGCGGACCGGATCATGTGGTGATAAAATGAAGATGGGTGAGCTTTACAAAACGGCCGAGGGAACGGAGAAGCATGTGCCGATAATCGAGATATTCAAGGGCGAGGGTATGCAGGAAAAGGACATCGTGAAGGTTGTCGTGGGCAAGGAGGTCCACCATCCCAATACGGTCGAACACCATATCGGATGGATCAACCTCTTCGGCGTCAAGGAGAATGGGATGGTCATCGATCTGGGCAAATCCAACTTCGGACCTGGTCTGACAGAGCCCTCTGTCTGTTATCACGTAAGTACGAATGAGTTCAAGACCCTGATGGCAACCTCCTACTGCAACATCCACGGGATCTGGGAAAACTCCATGGATCTGTGATATACAGGTTTCGAGGGTAAAATCCGAACGATGTTCCAATATATTCCCAAAGGCAGTGTTCGGCATTCCTGCTTCAGGAACTTCCCTGCCTGCCAAATTCAAATTTCCACGGAACATCCCATATGCGAATACCGGATATTCAAGAACACTATCGATTCGGGTCCGACCGTTCCGTCGAACCCGATCGATCATTTTATCGTTACGTATTGATCTATGTTTTTTCCTTGTCGAAATCCAATTGTTCAATATTATTTTCCTCGTAGAAGCTTATCATACCCTCTACGGTTGCGTACGGAGATGAGAAAACGGCGATTCTCTTCACTACCCGGTCGAGATCCTCCCGGTTGTTCACGATGTAATCCCTGTGGGGGAACACATGGATCTGCCCCTTGACCTCTGAATATCTATCGACCTCGGAATCAATTCTGGCTGACAACTTGATCAAATCATTGTAACTTCCTATCTTCATTATCTTGGTATCCCTCATCTTGATCACCTCAATGAGCATCGAATTCTCATTACACCTCCCTCTGGAATTTTTACCCGGAGAATAAAGGCTAGGCACCCATTTTTTTCCGGTTTCGGAATTCACATCCCCAGAGTCGATTCAGTGGTCTTTACCACTTACCTGTTTAGGGAGTTAACGATTTCCGACCATTTCTCCAGGGCTAACCTATATGGGTCCGAAGAAAGATAAAACTTTCTAGGGCCATCCTGTCGACATCCCATAAAAAATCTGACAATGACGAATAAAACATCCCCTATATGGACACAATATGTACATAAGAGTGAATCCCGTTATATTATTGTCGTATTGACTAAGAACAATTCATAATAAGATATCAACGGATTTTTCGAACATCATTTCTGAATCAGCTCGATCAATGTACCGTCCGGATCCTCGATGAAGGCGAGCCACCTTCCCGGTGAAAGTTCGAACGGCTGGTCCGTTACCGTGAAACCGGCATCGATTATCCTCTCCACGACCTTCGGGAGATCGTCCACAAGGAAAGCGAGATGATCGAAGAGCCTGCTGCCGTACTCCGCCTGTTCGAACCTCTCCTGATCACGGTAATGGGTCAGTTCAAGGGAGAAATCGCTGCCCTCGTCGCCCAGGAATGCGATCTCCGCGTTGTTCTGAGGGATCTCCCTCCTTCGGATCAGCTTCATTCCCAGGTATTCCCTGTAAAAGTCGATCGAACGATCCATATCCGATGTTCTAACCGATACGTGGGCGAATGTCATGAAGGCTGATCATCGAATGGATTCATAATGATTTGTACTGATCGAAAGAGTCAGTTCAACTTTTCCTCTGCTCATTCCGATTGTCTCGGGTATCCCCCGAATCAGGGATCATTCGTATCTCAGAGCTTCGGCCGGTGTGACCCTGGAGGCCCTGAACGAGGGCGGTATACATGCTAGAAGGGCGAACAACAGGGCGATCCCGGCGATCACAAGGATCTTCACCCACGGAACACCGAATTCAGTCATTGTCTCCCCGAAAGAATCCCGCCAGAGCATCCATCCCAGTATTATACCCAGGACGGACCCGATTATGAGACCCGATCCCGAGATGAATGCCGATTCCCCGAGGAATGAGGCGATAACCGCTTTTCTCTTGAATCCTATGGCCCTCATCATTCCTATCTCGTGCCTCCTCTCGTAAACGGATCTCAGGGTTATTATGCCCAGACCGACTATTCCTATCACAAGGCCGAGGGACAGGAATGCGTTGAACAGGTTGAAGAACGCGTTCTGCGCCTCAAGGATCTCCTCAATGATATCCTTGATTATGAATGTGAATAGTCCGTATCTGAGAAGGGACCGTTTGATATCGTTGGCGATCTCCTGTTCATCTCCCTCTGACTTCAGGGTAAACAGGTGGATCTTCTTCTCGGTGACCCCGAAATCGGACTCTGCCGATGAATTGTACATGAAGACACCATTGATGCCTATCTGCTCGGTAAAGCCGACAATTGTCTTGTTTACAAGCAGGCCGCCAACCGCTTCGAGTTCGATTACATCCCCTACTTCCATGATCCCGGGCTGACCCGCGGGACCGAACGGGCTGTCGCCGCCCATCATTCCGTCGAGAACGACCAGGTCCGGATTCCTTTCGAGGGCTTTCCAGACCTCACGATCGGTCCTTTCACCGTTTCCTTCGGGATGAACGAGGGACCAGTCAACGGTTGAGAACCCGTAAGTGTTCTTCTCGATGAACTCATTGTTAACGCCGTTGCACGGATATGGAAAAACGTCCTCGAACTCCATTCCCTGAAAGGTATAAGATCTGTTGATCACCAGTACTCCCGATGTCATGGAAACCGTGTTATCCCAGTCGATCCTGGCGTAAACGTCGACATCCTCCGTTAGAAAACTCTCTCCCTCCAGAACGGCCGTTTCCAGATCGTCAATACCCATATTGGAAACGCCGATTATGGAATAACCGCCGCCCAGCGTCTTCTCGAATCCCTCGATATTAACGTTCAGGATGTGGACTATCATGGACATTCCAGTTATCGTGAATATGATCAATGCGAACATGAATATGGTCACACCGGTTCGGAACCTCTTCTTGATGGGATAGGATACGGCCATTTTTATCGTGGATGGTGCCAGACCGATCAGTGAGACAATCCTCTCCACGACCCACAAAATGATATCTGTATTCCAGACCAGTAGAAGAACGCCGGAAGTGACCATGAATATTCCGGACAGGATGAACATTTCCAGGTCTCCGGAAAAATCCTCAAAAACGGGCAATGGTACTATCCAGAATATTAGGACGAGTATTCCGGCAATCGTGTATGTTATCCTGGCATTTGTGAAGTATTTAATCACCAGGGCAAGTCCGATAAGCAACATTGATATCCCGAGGCTGGTGGGAGCCATCATTTTCAGCAGTATCCCGATCAGAGCAATTGGTATACCAAGTATTATGAAATAAAATCCAACCATTGTCGTCTTATCAAACATATATTGAATTATTTTTGAGAGAGGCGATCCGTCACCAGAACAGGTTCTGACGTTATAGACCCCGCAAAGCTTCTGGGTGAACGTTACCAAGAACGGCCTTTTCAGAGGAACGGGGGTGCTTCTTATCGCGGATACAATATTCAGTTTGGCCACCCTTCTCGTGATGAAAAGTGTTGTTGTGATGGTGATGGTGAATCCTGCAACAAAGCTCAGAACCATGGATAACGGTGTCACCGTATAATTTTCAAGCAGGTTGAGCCCCTCTACACCCATCGACCTGAAGATCGAATTGAGCCCCCATATGATTCCAAGTCCGGAAACGATTCCCAGTATTACCCCCACGAAGGATGATATGAGCGAATATATCGTTCCCTCGAAAAGGTACATCAACCTAAGGTGCTTACCCTTCATACCCACGGCCCTGGATATTCCCATCTCCTCCCTTCTCTCCTCCGACAGCATCACGAAGATGTTTATTATCAGGGTAATACCGGCAATTATGCTGAATGTGCCAAGGACGAGGAACATGGTGGTGAACATCTCCATTCCGTCCTTGCTCATCTCAACGCTCGACTTCTTCGTCTCGCTGAACTCGAAAGCCGAATCCCCGCCCAGGGGGTGCTCGATCTCCCTTAGATCCTCCTCCAGCCTGTCTACCACCTCGGAGCAGAGATCGCCTCCCTCCACCACTCCGCCCTCATTTGATATCAAAAGGATATTGTATATTCCTCCCTCCCAGTTTCTGCCGTCACCGACGGGGCCCTCCTCTTCCGGAGTAACGTTGGACAGCCCCCATATGGATGAGAAGCTTAAATACAGGTCCGCGCCGGCGAGACTCGCACCCCTTCCGTTCTCATCAACGAGAGACACGATCCTGAACTCCTTCATCTGCATTCCGGCCATTACGGTCACAACGCTTCCCACGCCGGACTCCAGCTTTTCCGACAGGTCCTTTCCCATGTATGCCTCGTCGGGACCCAGGTCGTATGAAAGTGTTGATCCGGAAGATGTTATCGATCCGAATCCATCGTAGGTCGAAGGATTCAAGGCCCGGCATGTTACGACGGGTTCGAAGAGCATGGTCTGATTGTCCACAACCGAGAAATCCTTCTGATACTCCCAGGAAACCCCGTCAATCAGATCTTCGCTCTCCATCTTCCAAGCAATATCTGATATCTCGGAAGCCAGTGTTCCGTTGATATCGATCGGATCTCCGTTCCCGTCATTGATCACCATGTACTCGTCCGTGAGATAATAGGCGTCGTAGACCAGATCCTCGATCATCGAACCCATGGTATCTCCGATGGCCATTGACGAACATATGATGGAGGTTCCCACCATGAATCCGAATATGGCAATTACCGTATCCCCCTTGTGCCTGATGAGATTACGGAATCCCATCTTGAACTGAAGCCTGTGCAGGAAGGCCAGCAATACTATCCAGAATATAGTAACGAGCAGCAGAACCAGAGCGATAACCGTTACGAAAGGCTTCAATTCCCCGGGGATGAAATACAGACCGAATATCACCACCAATATCAATGCCAGAAGAAAGATCATCAACATGATCTCGGAAAATACGCTGAGAGCTTTTTTCAGGGACATTCCATCACCCCGGTCAAAGTGACGCTTTCTGCTGCAGCGATATCCTCGCGGCTCCGGCGTCCTTCTCTCCGGTCATGGAGTATTCTCCGGTTTTGGGATGCTTAAGGGCATCCTTTGCGGTGATCGGGACATCCTTTACTATCTTCCCGTCTTCCATGTGGATGATGCGTCTGCATTTTGATGCGACATCCGGATCGTGGGTGACAAGGACGATCGTCATGTTCAGATCCCGGTTGAGATTCCTCATTAGACCCATCACCTCATTGGAGTTCCTCTTGTCGAGGTCTCCCGTGGGTTCGTCTGCCCATACTATCTTGGGATCGTTGACGAGAGCGCGGGCCAGGGTTACCCGCTGCCTCTGACCACCGGACAGCTGCGACGGTCTGTGCTTCTCGTATCCGTTTAGGCCCACGGTATCGAGTGCTTTCTGGGCTTTGGTCCTGGCATTCTTCGGTTTCTCACCGGCCAGAAGGAGAACCATCTCCACATTCTCTATTGCCGTAAGTACCGGTAGCAGGTTGTAGAACTGGAACACGAAACCCATGTGGCGGGCCCTGTACTCGGTCCTCTGATCGTCCTTCATCTTGGCGAGATCGGTTCCCTCAATGAAAACATTCCCCACCGTTGGTTCATCCAAACCTGAAAGGCAGTTCAGCAGAGTGGTCTTTCCACAGCCGGACGGCCCCATGATCGCGACCATCTCACCTTTGGACACATTCAGATCTATGCCCTTCAATGCATGCACCTTGACGGAACCTGTATCGTAAACCTTCTCCAGACCGACCGATTGAACGATTCGGTTTCCTCCTCCGTTTACCATATATATGCCTCCCCTTGACCGAACTGATCAGATCTCGGTATATATTTGTTATGGAAATAACACAAAAATTCGTATCATTATTACCGATAGCAGGGGAAGATCTCACATGGCTAGGAAAAGGCACGGAATAAATGATAGAAACGCATGGCTTGTCCATTCCTTGGCTTCATTCCTTCTCCACGGGTCACTCTTCATCCCCCTGATCATATTCACAGGGATCCATCCGTATCTAGCATGGCTCATTTCTGCTGGATTGACTGCTTTCATGCTTATGGGATGGGATAAGATCGCGTCCAAAGCGGAAAAGCTCAGAACGCCCGAAAAACTGTTTTTCCTGGTTTTCGTGTTAGGTGGATTCATTGGGGGAACCCTAGGGATGGTGTTGTTCAGGCACAAGACATCGAAGATCCCCTTCAAGATAGCCCTTGCGCTGAGCCTTGCGGTTCATATTGTGATAGGTGTCCTGCTTTTCGGGTGATCTGGCGGATTACCGCCTCTGGGGTTTTCTCCTGGACTGGTTCCTTGAACCGCCCTTCCCCTGAGGTCTGCGGGGGGGGCCTCTGGACTGTCTGTCCCTGCGATAGCCCTCCGGCATCGGTGTCAGCGCCTTAAGGGATACGTCGACCTTGCCTCTTTCGATCTCTATCACCTTCACGGTTAGCCTGTCACCGAGGTTAACCACATCGGTTACCTTCTCGACCCTTTCCCATTTCAGCTCGGAAACGTGAAGCATGGCATCGGTGCTTGGGGTCAACCTCACAAATGCGCCGTAAGGCATGATCTTGACGACCTCGACATCCTCGTATACCTCCCCGACCTCGACCACCTTCACAATTCCGCGTATGCGCTCCTCCGCCTGATGTGCCGCTTCGGCGTCCACGGAAGTGATCAGCACCGTCCCATCATCGCTTACGTCGATATCCACACCAAGCTCGTCACACATTCCCCTGATCACCTTTCCTCCTGGTCCTATGACCTCACCGATCTTTTCCGGATCGATCATCATGTGGATCATCCGGGGGGCATACGGGGATAGCTCGGATCTCGGTTCGGGTATCGCCTTCTCCATCACATCCAGGATCTCGTTGATGGCCTTCCTCATCTGCGGGAAGGTCGCCTCTATCATTTCCTTGGAGAGGCCTCTTGTCTTAGTATCCATCTGGACGGCCGTTATCCCGTTGCGTGTTGAAGTGAACTTGAAATCCATGCCTCCGGGACCGTCCTCAAGATCCTGAAGATCGGTTAGTACCTTCCATCTCTTCCCGTCGGATGCAAGACCCATGGCTATTCCTGCAACGGGAGAGCTGATCGGTATGCCTGCATCCATGAGCGCAAGGGTCGATCCGCACGTGGATGCCATGGATGAAGATCCATTGGACCCCATTACCTCGCTGACCACTCTCGTGGTATATGGGAAGTCCGCCGTGCTAGGGAGAACCGGTTTCAGGGCTTTCTCCGCAAGGGCTCCGTGACCAATCTCCCTCCTTCCCGCACCCCTGAGCGGTTTGACCTCTCCAACGCAGTATGGCAGGAAATTGTAGTGATGGAAATATTTCTTCGATCCCTCGTTCTCCATGGTCTCGATCGACAGATCATCCCTGGGAGAACCCAGAGTTACGATCGTGAGTATCTGGGTCTCTCCCCTGGCGAAAAGTCCGGAACCGTGTGTTCTCGGAATGACACCTACCTCCGCCGATAGGGGCCTGATCTCGTCGAGCTTCCTCCCGTCAACCCTCAGATCGCTGTCGAGAATCGAAAGGGTAACCTCCTCTTCGATATACTCATGGAAGAAATGATCCAGAAGCCCTCTGAGGTAATTCTCGGTTGCCTCTTCATCGCGATCCTTGGTGGTGAGCTTCTTCTTCAGCTTATCCACGACCTTATCCTCAAGTTCCTCTAGCGTCCGGAACCTCTCTCCCTTGGTCCCGATGGGTTTGTCGAACAGATATTTTTTCAGCGAAGGCTTCAGGGCGGCTTTCATCTTCTTGATGACATCCTCGTCCTCCTCGGTCAATCCTCCCCTGAACTGGAGTTGATCAGCAGGTGTTTTCTCGATCCCGATCTCCTTTCTTATATCGTCGAAGAATTTCGCGATGGGGCCCAAGGCCTCCATTCCCACCCTGAACGCTTCAATGGTGGTTTCATCATCGAGTTCCCTCGCCTCGCATTCAACCATTGTCACGCGCTCTCCGTCTCCCATAAGGGTCAGCTGAAGTTCTGAGTATTCGAGTTCCTCGACAGTGGGATTGATTATCATGTCCCCTGTTACCATCCCGATCCTGCATCCCGCGATCGGTCCGTTAAAAGGTATGTTCGATATATGAAGGGCTGCACAGGCTCCGAGCATTGCCACAACGTCGGGCCTGTTCTCCTCGTCAAGGCTTAGAGGCAGGCAGATAACCTGAACCTCGTTCCTGAGTCCGTCGGGAAAGAGCGGCCTAAGACCTCGGTCTATCATCCTACCTATCAGAACTGCCTCGCTGGAGGGCCTTCCTTCCCTCTTCATGTACCTCGGACCCTTTATGAGCCCCTTGGCGTAGTACCTCTCCTCGTAATCCACCATGAGGGGGAAGAAATCCATTCCCTCCCGGCCGGATCTGGACATGGTTGCCGAGGCGAGTACCACGGTATCACCCATCCTGGCTGTCACCGCAGCTCCGGCCTGATGCGCCATCCTGCCGTATTCTATTATCAGCTTCTTACCTGCAAAATCTGTCTCAAATGTCTTGATCGTCATGCGATTCCCTCTGTTTATTTGGCCGTTTTCCCCGACCCCTCATTCACATGCACGGCATCGGCGCGGCATCCTTATCATCTCTTCATCGCGCCGGGGGATCCATCCCGGATCCTCAACATCCCGTCCTGGCCGTGCGGTTTTACATATTTCTCCGTCGTTTCAGTCTCTCTCGTGCGCACCCTTTGCGCAGTTTTCATCTTATTTCCAACCGTTCCGACAGGCGCTCATATCACGTTCTCGTATTTCCCCTTTGCGCATATTTCATACCTTCTGACCTGATCGGAACCTATAATCGTGGTATCTATACCCGGAACAGGTCTGGGACCGTATCATGAACGCTTTCCCAGTATCATCCGGATAGCTCCATCAAGGTCTGATCCCAGGGTTGTCGATATATCTGGATCCGATCCGGGTCCGCCGGTTAGCTGGGGAATATAAGGTCATCCTGACGGAACCAGAGTAGGGATAAAAGCGGTCATGTATGCCATCGATGGAGTGATGGACGGGATCCTGCTGGAGGAGAGAGACATGTCCTCAGGTGAACTTGCCCGGGCGCTTGAGAGATGGGAAAGACATGAACCCGAATGATCAAATCAGGCCGTCCATCTCGTCCACGAGATCGGAGAATACCTCCAATGCCGATCTAACGGGTTCCGGTGTGGCAAGATCAACACCGGCTCCCTTGAGCAGCTCCAGCGGAGGTTTGGAACCACCTGCCTTGAGCATGGCCAGATAATTTTCGAGGTCCCCCCCCTCGAGAATTCTCCTGGCAATGGCGGTTGCGCTGGAATAACCGGTGGCATATTTGTAAACGTAGAAATTATAGTAAAAGTGGGGTATCCTGGCCCATTCCATTCTGATCTCCTCATCGAGCTCCACATCGGGTCCGAAATAATCTCCGTTTAGCTTTCCGTAAAGTTCACAGAGCGAATCGGGCGTGAGGGGTATCCCATTCTCCACCATAACGCTCACATCCCTCTCGAATTCGGCAAACATCGTCTGCCTGAACACGGTTCCCTTGAACCCTTCCAGATGATGATTGACGAGGAAGGTCCTCTCCTCCATACTGGTCCATTTGCCTCTGAGATAATTCATGAGGAGGATCTCGTTCACGGTGGATGCCACCTCGGCTACGAATATCCTGTAGTCCGCCGTCATATGGGGCTGGTTCCTGTTCGAAAGGAATGTGTGGACGGAATGTCCCATTTCATGGGCCAGGGTGAACAGGTCCTTGACCTTGTTATCGTAATTCATAAGGATATAAGGGGGGGAATCGTAACATCCGGACGAGTAAGCCCCGCTTCTCTTTCCCCTGTTCTCGAACCTGTCTATCCACCTCCCGGACAGACCTTCCTTGATGATATCCTGGACCTCCTCCCCGAGCGGTTCCAGAGCAGAGATAACTATTTCCGACGCTTCGTCGAACGTGACCTCTTTTTCAAAATCCTTTACCAGGGGAGCGTATACATCCCACATATGAAGCCTGTCCAGTCCCAGCGATCTCTTCCGGAGCTGAACATATTTGTACATGGCCGGAAGTTTCTCTCTTACCGCATCGATCAGACCGGTGTAAACCTCCGGTGTTACCTCATCGCTGTCAAGGGATGCCTCGAGTGACGATGAGTAATTCCTGATCCTTGATCTGAACACTCTCTTCTTGAAATCCCCTTCTAGAGCGGCGCAGTATGTGTTTTTATGTGCGGTGTAGCTGGAATAGAAACCGCGAAATGCATCTTCTCTGATATTTCTGTCCTGGTCCATCATGAAACCGATGAACCTGCCGTGGGTAATCTCCACCTCGTTTCCCGACCTGTCCGTGATATTCGGAAATTTCAGATCCGCATCGTTGAGCATTCGAAAGATCTTCGACGGAGATTCCAGGGGTTCCTCCGCCATTGACATGATCCTTTCCTCCTTTTCGGAAAGAAAGTGATCCTTCTTCCGGATGATCTCACGGAGGGGAACGTAGGCAAAGCGGAGTTTCGGTTCCTCCAGAAGCTTGACCAGATCCTCCTTTTTCATGGACAGGATCTCAGGGACCATGAACGACATGGCCGTATCGACATTCACCAACATCCTCTTTGCACGATCGTCCATACCCTGGTAATTCGTATCAGCGGTATTCTCGTCATGACGGAGATGGGAATAGTTGTAAACCTTCTCCATCAGCCGGGAGAGGTCATCGATGTATCTCAAACAGTCAGACAGATCATCGATCGATCCGGCCAATCTTCCCCTGAATTTTAAAATCCGGGGAATGGATCCCTCAACCTTCTTCAGATCCTTCTCCCACAGATCATCGTTACTGTACAAGTTTGAGAGATCCCATCGATGCTCCAACGGTACATCGCTCCTATCGGGCAGTTTCACATTCCCGGGCATCTTGATCTTCACCGAGGGGTAAGTCAACTCCGCCAATATGAAACCACTGGTCGAAATTACCTGAACGAAAATGAATAGATCAACCTATCAATTTGAATAAAAACAGAAAAAAAAAAAGGCAGCTCCCGATAAACGGGAACCGCCCAAACACATCATGCATACGCTCAAAGATTGATTATCTCACCGCAAAGAGGACACTCAGCAGTGGACGCACCGTCATCAACAGGAACCTCAGAACCGCAAAGAGAACAGTTGATCACACGGGCACCAGACGGAGACGGAACAGACTCACCAGACACAGGCTCCGATGGAGGCTCCTGATGAACAGAATCAGCAGCAAAAGGAACATCCACATCAGGAGCGGGAACCTCAAGATCCTCAAGATCAGGCTTGCCACCCATATCAGCAGGAGGAACAAACTCCTCCTCAGGCTTGGGAGGAAGAAGATCATCAGTGGGGGCAGGCTCCAACACAAACTCCGAAGCCTCACTGATCACACCTGGCAAAGCCCACTGAATCGCCTCAATGGCAGGAAGATCATTCGTCGGAATACCCGTCAGAACCTCATAACGCTTCAAGGACTTCCTCTTACGCCTAAGAGAACGAGCAGCCTCAATACGCTCACGATCACTGCGCATCTTCAACACCGCAAACAGAATGATGATCACTATGGACACGATGATCGCAAGAACGATGATCAAAAGAACCCACCACGGAATCTCATCCTCATTCTCCTTCACATAATTATCGGGATCAAGAGGAAGAGCATCATGGAAATCACTCGCACCATCACCATCGGTATCCCACTTACGCATATCCGTCTCATTGAGAAGATAATCAAACACACCGTTGTTATTCAGATCCTCCTGAGAATCCAACAAACCATCATTGTCGTCATCATCATCAATGAAATCGGGAATGCCGTCCTTGTCGGTGTCAATCGCATTGTAATCACGAAGAACATTGATGTCAACCGTGATGGAACGATTCGAAAGACCGTCATCAAGATGAAGAGTGATACGATGGCTGTTGGCAGAAAGATACCTCTCAATAACAGGATCAGTGCCAAGATAACCATCCTTGTCGGAATACCACAAATACTTCACCTCATCACCATCGGGATCAAGGCTCTCCGAACCATCAAACACGATCCTGGAACTCTCCAATATCGTATCACCGCTCACGGGATTCGAGATGATCGGAACAGGATCACCATTCACTACCTCGGGATTGATATCAATCAGAATATCAGTCGAATAGGTGAAACCGTTGCCGGCAATATCCTTGGCCCGCCACTTCACGTAATTCTGAGTGTCCTTCTCAAAATAGATCGGAGGGGTCTCAACAGTGATGCTCTCGTAGGAACCAGACAGACCCATGGACTCCCAGGGACCGTAATTGGATACACCGTCATGAGACAACTGATACTGAATCGTACCGGCATCAACACCCGAACCGCTGTCACCAAGAGTGATGCCAAGCTTCACGTAATTCACATCCTGGGCATCGGAAGGAGTGGCGGAACGGAAAGTTATCGGAACCGTATCAACCTTGATCTGGTAAGGATCAGACACGGCATAACCGTTCCCGGCAACGTCCATCGCACGCCATTTGATGAAATTGTCCTCGCCCTCACGGAAATTGATGAACAGCTTGACGGTGATCTGATCACCGTTCCTGCGAATATTGGTCGGCTCCCAGGCACCATACGTCTTGCCGCCGTCATTGGAAACCGTATACTCGATCGAACTGCCGCGTACACCAGACTGACCGTTGTCGAAGATGAACATCTCGTAATTGATCAGATTGGTGTTTATCCAGGAACCAGGCTTGGGATTCGACAAAGCGAACATGGGCATCTCCGTGTCATAATAAACGGAAACATCGGACGAAAGACCGTAGTTCTGGGCAGAATCAACGCTCCAGACATAGATCGTGTTCCAGCCCTCCTGAAGATCATGAACCTCAACAAAAGTATTCTGGGTGAATGTACCCATATCCGTACCACCCGCATCCTCCATACTATACATGTAACCGATTATCTCGGAAGTCGCATCCTGGGTCGGATTCCACAACACCCAAACATCGGGATCGTTATCGTAACCCATCAAAGGATCAACATCAGAATCAGCATGAACGGTCAAACCCTCCGGAGCAGGGGGAAGATCGGTGTCGACAATATAATAGAAATCAGGCTGACCAGACATGTCATCAACACCCTGCTTGAGATCAACAATAGAGATCTTCACCTCCTCCCGGCCCGCCATAGGCTGGGTTCGATACGTGAAGTAGATATCCAGACCGGATGAACTCTGATTCAGGAAGATGTTGCCCAGATTGTCCTCCATCTTTATCGAGAAATATGTATTCGGAGGAGACACCAGTGTACCCTCATAAACAGCACGAATACCCGTCACAACGATCTTCTCATTGGGCTGAACATAGGAACCGCGGGCAAGAACGCCGTTCTTCTCGGCACTCACCGTAAGCTCACCGAAGAAATCAACGTCAACCTCCACACGGAAAAGACCAGGAAGAACCTTCGACATCAAAAGATCTCCCTTGTGGCTGTCAACATACAAACCGACATCAAGCGCATCCTCAAGAGGATAATGGGAATTGAAACTCAAATTAAGATAGAAATCCAAACCGTAATTGCTCGTCTGAACAACACTGCTGGATTCGATGTTGATGAAATCCTCAAGATCATTGCGCTCCACAAGATTCATCATCTCCATATTCCAGGATATGTCCAAAGACTGGCCGTCGTAACCGGTCCCGTGCATGTGGAACTTGAGGTCCATCGATTTTATATCACCGTAAGACCAGGTATTCAAAACGGAACCCTGGAAATGATAGACCTTCTCCGCTCCAACAATGTATTCATCGATGCCGTCCGGATCGGTCAGCTCGAACTTCTCTACCAATATCTCGCTCACCTGGGGATAATAAACCGACACAAGACCGGACTCGGTGGGTTTACCCTGGAAACTGCCGTCGTAATCACACAGCACGATCTCCTCAAGATCGTCGTTGTTGAAATCAAGGGTCATGAGACCATTGCGCAAAAACGATCCGAAACTGCTCTTGCCCTTGGGAGCAACAACCTTGAACGTAGGCGTCTCGAACTTCATATTGTACACGGTCGGATCCGGAAGCTTCGCAACCTCCTTCATATACAGAAGGTAATAGATTCCGCCGCCGCCGGTCTTCTCGCCGTTGCCGGATCGGATCCAGAGATCCTCCTTACCGTCACCGTCGAGATCACCAGCTCCCTCCACATTGAACTCCCAATCCTCACGGGGGCCCCGGATCATGAAATCGTAATTGAGAATGGTCATCTGGCCCGTGGGCATGACCTTCTTACCTTTATACGCGAATATGCCGCCAGTCTTGTCGAAGAAAGCGCCGGGGGCTACAACGATCAGGTCCTGGATCCCGTCTCCGGTGATGTCGGCATGGGTCACATACGACAACCTGTATCCGGGGAAGGACGTTATGTTAAGATGGGAATAGGTGTACAGATCTATCATCTTGGGAAGGTTCGCTCCTCCGAGGATCACCTGGACCGAACCGGACTCGATACCCTCGTACTGAATGCCGCCGGAGCCGATCAGGATATCCTCGTAGCCGTCGCCGTTGATGTCGCCGAGATCCAGATCCGTGGTTGCGAAACCGGAGTTGTTGGCGGTATTGTTGATGAAGTGATCGTATCCGCCGGGATTGGCGCCCAGAGATACATTGTATGAGCTCTGAAGGATCGGACCGCCTTCGAATATATACATCGTGCCGTTGGGTGATCCAACATATGCTTTCGATCCGCCGCCCCCGAACACGAGCCACTCCTGGATCATGATGTTTGACCCGGAATTCATATTTTCCAGCCTCACCCTGGTGGTCTTCCTGGGTTCGGTCATATTGATATAGTTGTCATGGACGGTACCGGCTACACCTCCGGTTTCCGCACTGGTGCGGTATTGGTGATCCAGCTGCCAGGCGGATCCGTCCCACCATTTGACATCACATCTATCCAGGCAATAGGATGCTGAGAGAGTGCGGTACCTGGTGTAAAGTACGGTCATCGCAGCGACCTGGACCTCGTCCTCCCATACCAATTCAACCCATCCGCCTCCTGAAGTCCAGCAGTCGTTGTAAACACCCGTGTAATCACCGTTGTTCAGACGATCGGGGCCCCAGACTCCTGATCCCCCTCCGCTGTGTGATGCCGTGGCATCAAGGGCGATATTCGTATCGTAATCAATACCGCTGCCCATCGATCCGGCAACGGCTCCCGCCTCTATCTCGGTGACCACCACATCGTCGTAGCCGTCGCTGGTGACGTCGCCGAGCCCGATCTTGTAGCCGAAAAAGGTTGTCGGATCGCTGCCTATATACACCGTATCGGCTTCCGCCGTGGAGATGTTGTGGGCCCACCCGTTCTTTCCAAGGAACAGAAATACCTTGGGATACTCGACAAGAGGTCCCGGGCCGAGCTGATCGTCCGTGTAACCCGAGGCAAGAATGTCCAGGTTCCCGTCGCCGTCCACGTCGCCCACCTCGACATTCAGGCCGAAATAGGTGTAATCTTCATGATGGTCGATGACGACATCGGCATCCTCGTAGGACATCTCCCTGCCCTTGGATCCGCCGTAAAACACGAAAACGCCGCCCCTGGACCCGTTAAAACCGGGAGCACCGATAATGATATCCTCGAGATCATCGCCGTTGATATCTCCCTTGGCCATGGAATACCCGAAGTTGTCGTATTTCTCCTCACCGCTGATGTACTGCTCCATGGACATCGCGCCCAGGTCAACGGATCCGGTGAACATCTCGTTATCCTCATCATCATCCCGGGTCGGAACGGGATCCTCATCAATCCCCGATCCCGCCTGAAATGCGGGAACGGCAAGAATGATCGCCATCAGAACCGGCACCATTACAAATTTTACCTTCTTTTGAAAACTCATTGATTTCGCCATTTTGAACACCCCAGACATGCTAACCGGTCCATTGATCGGTTAATCCACAATATTACCAATATTTGATTCCAGTCCTCGAGCTTTATTAATGGGTATTGGCATGGTTTTTTCCATGTATTTATACCTCGCCTTTTTAAAAAAGTCCTTTGAAAGAAAAATTCGGTCCGGGGGTCCATCAAATTATTGAACTGGACAAGGATAACATCATCTCTGAGGAAAACTTGTTTTATCTTCGATGAACCGGATGAAAACTCCATCCACCTTCTAATTATGAGACTTCTTATTTCAATAAAATCTCCGATGATGGTCACCGGTGACCTATTGGAGTGTCCATTCAATTATTATCTTCCATATATATCGAGCAAAATCATTATAACCTAGGAAAATTCATGAAAAATCTTTATTTATATTCTATTTCTTATTTTTCAAATGAGACGGGTGGTCCCCACCACGATATCACTAAGCTCAAAACTTCCCCATTTTTTTTCCACCCACCCGGCTCCGCGGAGGGATCCCTTGGTCGGGAGTACCGATCCCTCCGCCTTCTTATCTACATTCTTCTAAGTAATCGATCGAACGCAGATCAGCGATAATTTCACCTGCGAAACCCTATCCATCTATTTTCTGCCTGCGGCAATGACCAGGGGTAAGGATCTGACACCGTCGAGCTCCCATCCAAGACGTATCAGCTGTGAAGTATCCACTCCATACATGTTGGCATTGCCGAGGTCCGTTCCGCGGATATCGGTATTACACATACTTGAGAACCTGAGATCCGATGATCCCAAATTGGAGTCTCTGAGATCGGCATGATCAAGGCGGGCCTTGATCAATTTGGATCCGTTCAGATCGCTGCTGCGGATGTCCGCTCTGATAAGCCAGGCACCGCTCAAATCAACATTCCTGAAATCGCACCCATGGGCCCTGACATCCAGCAACAGAGCTTTTTTCATATTGGATCCCGCCAATACGGCCCCGGTGAGATCCGATAAGCTCAGATCAGCATTTGAAAGGTTGGAATTTCGAATATCGGTTTTTGATAGATCCGTATTGCGCAGATCAGCGAATGATAGATCGCATCCGGAAAGATCCGCATGTGTCAGGTTTGCATTCAACAGGTTGATACCGGAAAGCTCTCTGCCCGACAGATCAATGCCGCTCATCTGAATCTCCATATCGAGATTCTCCATTCTCCATGCGTTCCAAGCGTCTACTCCCCGTTCGATGATACTCAGTATCTGTTCCCCGGCCATATCCGGTCCGGAGATCTTCTCAGACCTCACGCTTCCGTTCTCATCGATCCTGTCCATTTTCACATCCCTCCAGCAGGTTTCAGCCCAGATCTATCTGAAACATTAATATCTTATTACCAATATATGTTTATGTGAATTAAACTTGCAACAGGTGGCTTATTTTTGGCATACAATAATACCATTGGTAAAAAAAAGGTCGAGTTGGATGATATTCTAGATCTTCTTCTGGATGATCCCATGACCAGCATGAGGGAAATGGCAAGAAGGTTGAATTGTTACAGGCAGACCATTTGGAGGAAGAAGAAATATCTGGAAGATGAAAAGATCATCTGGGGCTATACTGCTGTAATAGACGAGAACAAACTGAATAAGAGGATCTTCCTCGTCCTCATGAAAACGAAACCCATGACGGACAGCATGGCAGATATCGTCATACGAAGAATTAAGAACAACGAACCGGGAAAAAGGAACATCAGGCTCATCGATGCTTTCCAGGTTAACGGAGAATTCGACTGGATCCTGAGGTTCTCCGCACCCAATCATACAACGGCCAGAGCCTATTATGATGTTCTGAGGACTGTTTACCAGGATTATCTGATAGACAAACCCGTGCTCGTTGATGTAAATTTCATTCTGGTTGCCGAAGGAAAAAGAAATCCCGATATCGATCATTTACGGGATCTGGCTGTATCCGCCTGATTTCGATATAATGAAATAGTCCACGATAACTTCTAACCTGAAAGGATCCTTTTCATGATCTTCCGGTAGTTCTCAAATGCGGTTTTGCCTTTCTTGGTCATCCTCATCATCGTATGTGGTTTCCTTCCCACGAAATCCTTCATGATCAGTATATAATCCGCATCTTCCAATTTGGACATATGTGATGAGAGGTTGCCTTTTGTCAAGCCCGTGTGGGTCATTATGAACCGAAAATCCGCTTTTTCGAGGACATAGAGGATCGAAAGGATCTGATATCTCGCCGGTTCGTGCACCATCCTGTCAATATCATCCACCGACCATCCGATCGCCGTTTTATTTTTGAGAGGCACTCTTTCACCCCCCGGTAACAGCCGGATATTTCCGAAGGAAGCTCATGAAATAGATAATTCCCGTGATCAATACTGCTGTTCCGATAACTAGGAAAAAGTACTTTCCGGGATCCGACCCTGCTATCTCGGTTACCAGTATGCAGCCCGAAAACAATATGCCCCATAGAGCGAATCTCGGATAATTCATCATATATGCCACGGCCGAGAAGATGATCAGAACCGTTAAGGCGATGACTAATCCGAATATCCCCGGTGCAGATCCGATCCCCAGAATTGTGACAAGAAGGATCAGGAGCGTCAGGAGATTCGCTCCGATGACAAGGATAAGGATCTTCTTCCTCTTCCTTCTCCTTTCGTTTCCGAACTTGGCATAGCCCAGCCTCCGAACGGTCACGTATTTTCTGATGAATACTGCCAGAATGACACCTGCGAATATCAGAAATGATATCGACCAGTGGTCTATGAAGGATCTCACTCCGGTTACTATCAGCATCCACCCGATCATGACATCCCACATCCCGTCCTGAAAATAGGTAGCAAAGAGGCGTGCCTCTATCTTATCCATTTCGTGTTTCGAAGACATATGATCACTTTCACGGGATGATTCCGTTTGCAGTATAAAATAGTTTGCGATGCAAACCTAAAAATGTTCAAGCCAAATAAATGTCATTTTACCCGGGATCGAATCACTGATCGAGATCCGCATCGTTGTCGAATCCCCGCTCCTCCCAGTATCCCTTGTAATCGATATCGTCGCTTACCTCGATCTCATCTATCCACTTGATCCACTTGTAGCCCCACTTCATCTCAGCCACAAGCTGAAACGGGAATCCCCTCTCCGGGGACAGGGTCACGTTGTTCATCCCGTAGGCCATTAGAATATCATTATCGTAGAAAAATTCGATCGGAAGCGAAGTGGTGTATCCGTCAACGGCCTTGAATATCAGTGTCTTCCCGGAATCCATCGGATCTGCCCTATCGATCAAATCCCTCACGAGCAGTCCGTCCCAAAGGATCGTCACGCTCCAGCCCATCACGCATTTAATCGTAACCACCTTTCGGTAGTGCTTGAAATCGGTGAGAAGATCACCGTATGAAACCGACAATTCCTCCTCGACAAGGCCGGTTATGTTCAAAGTGTAGGACCCGATATCTACCTCCTGCGGCCCCTTTATCGAGTTCTCCTGAAAGTCCTCCGTCGATCCGAGTTTGGTGCCGTTGTATTCCTCCACTTCCACGCTGCCAAGCTCGATCGGACCTGGATCGAGACCGCTCATATTCCCACGATCATCAGAATCACCCGTAAGCAGGTATATCAGTGATCCCGCTGCCATCATCAGGATCAGGACGATGCACAGGACAGCAGTTATCAAGGTTTTCGCCCGTATTTTCATGGTATATCCAGTCCGGGTTGGATAAATAAGAATTGTCGAAAACAGGGGACAGTGACATGTTCATGTGATGATCGATTCGATCGATAAACCGCAACAAATAAATAATCTGTTTTTTGAATGATATACACAATTTCGGAAAACTCTCGACCTCCATGGGAATGAACCGGAAAAATGGGGCAAGTCGATTATACCGCCCGCCAGCTGTATTATTTAATATTTTTATCTTTTAACCGCATTTTTTATATATAATATCAAATAAGTATTATTTCGTCAAACGTTGCCGAAACGACAGCGGAGCGATGAACACCTAAGAAAAATCCCGATCCGGAAAGATCGTTGTTCAGCCGATCCATTCGGATCGAAAAGGAAAGGAGAAGTGAAACAATGGAAGAGATTGAGAAGGTCGCGGCGATGCGGGCGGATCTCTTTGATCTGCTCAGGGAACATCCCGAACTCGACGAGTTCGTGGAGGAAGCCTACGAGAACCTCTGGGCGATCCAGAAAGTGCTTGAAATCGAGGAGGAGGATGACGATGAATATTAGGATGGAGAGGGAATCCCGCATCGTCGACAAGATGAGGAAGATACTGATAATCACCAATCCCAAGAGGATAAAACTCTCCCCGAGGACCCTGAGGATGATCCTGACAGGGGCCGAGAGATCGGAGATCGAGGTGGTTGAGCTGGATATATCGAAAACGGGCAGGAAGAAGAAGTACATCTCGTTCAACGGGGTTCCCGTGATCCAGTATATCACATGCTCTCACGAACCCAAAGAGGGCCAGGCGTCCTGAGATAAATGATGGCGGAGAGGCCGTATTCCCGGAAATATTGATACATCCGATCGATAAACGATCCATGGGATCCGGTTCATCCAAAACCCTATTGGAATAGGATCGCTTCTCCCCCCACGCAAACACACACCATACACACCCGGATCCCACCCCTTATTCTTATTTTAAAGATTCAGCTGGATTCGCTGAATCTTCACCATTTGTTATAGGCAACACATAATATGCTCATGAGGGTTTCATTTCAGGATATCGACGATATCGTCGACGGCAGGTACGCTCCCCGATGCGACCACCACTCCGTCGACCACCAGACCCGGAGTGATCATCACACCTCTCTCCATTATATCCTCTATCTTCGATATCTTCAATATCTTCGCCTTTATACCGGCCTTTTCAACGGCTTTTCTGACGTTCCTCTCCAGACGATTGCATTTTGCACAGCCAGTGCCCAATATCTCTATCCTCTTCATGTTTCCGACCTCCGTTATACGATGAGATTCCCGTAAACCAGACCCGCTGCCGAAGATATAACGACTACAAGCATTATGTATGCAACGGTTTTCCTGGCACCTATAATCCTCCACAGGACCACCATATTGGGTAGGCTCACCGCGGGACCGGCAAGAAGAAGCGCGAGCGCGGGTCCCGATCCCATTAGGCCTTCCTCGTAGCCGAATGTCGTCCCGATAATGGGCACCTCCAGAAGGGTGGGCATGTAAAGCAATGCCCCGATCATCGACGCAAGGACGTTCGCAGCTATGCCCTCATTTCCCAGATAAGGCTGGAACGTCTCGGGAGGGAGGAAGTATGCAATGACTCCAACGACGAATGCGCCGATCACCAGGATCGGCCCGATCTTCTTCGTGAGGTCCCAGGTCTCCATACCCCAGTCCGTCACCTCATCGCGGCTGAAATGATAGATAAGAAGGAGGCCGATCACTATCGTAAGCAGATATACAACCGGGAATTTGATCATCCAATCCAGCCTCGAGGCGCCGATCACGAGGATCAGCAGCAATGATGTGAAGAAGGCCGGAATCACCCATCCAGGCCGATTTCTCTGAACCACTGGAAGCCTCAACACCGGAGCTTCCATCGACCTTTTTTCCGTCTCTCCGCGGAAGAGAAAAGACATTGACAGACCGATCACGACCGACATGAAGACAGCGATAACGGCCCGGGCAGCCCCCAGATCATATCCGAGGACGCTGGCGGTATATACTATTGCCAGGACGTTGATGGCCGGACCCGCGTACAGGAATGACACGGCTGGACCTATTCCGGATCCCTTTTTGTACAATCCGGCGAAGAGGGGCAGTATCGTACAGCTGCAAACGGCCAGAACCACTCCCGACACGGATGCCAGCGGGTATGAGATGTACTTCTTCACATCGGGACCGAAGTACTTCAAAATGGCATCCTTCTTGACGAACGCCGCTATGGCGCCGGCGATGAAAAGAGCAGGGATGAGGCAGGTCAGCGTATGCTCTGTCACGTAATCCACCAGAGCGTCAAGACCGCTTCCGAGAGATCCAAGGATCACATCCATCATGCCCGTTACCTCCAACCGTTTCAAACTTTTTTGAAACAGTATATGCGGGCACGGGTTATAACGTTTGTGGTTTCAAATTTATTTGAAATAGAAACTGCGTCCGATTTCCTCGGGTCGTGTACTATAGGTGCAGTCTCATGAACTCGGATAGGTCGTAGATCGCGGAGTAGAAACCGTTATCCCCTGTCCTCAGCGAGCTGAGCACCACGATCGCATGATCACCGTCGGAAAGGAGCCCTTCCGATATCGATCGGATCAGACCGCTGTGGACCTTCTCCTCGATATCCGACCCCGAGATCCCTTCGGAATGAAGCGGAAGGACCCCCCAGATCATCCTCAGCTCCCGTGCGGTCCTCTCGTTGGATGTCAGCCCGATTATGGTGAGGTCCGGCCGGTATTTGGAGATCATCCTCGCCGAATAGCCGGTGTCGGTTATCGCCAGTATCCTTCCCGAATATCCCATCTGTTCGAACTGCGATGCCAGAGTGTAACATCCATGTCCCATTGCCTCGATCATCGTCGGACTCTCCGAGTCGTAATACTCGGGATCCCTCCCGGGCATCATCTTCTCGGCCCTCCGGAGGATCTCGCTCATGGTCTTTACAGACTCCACCGGATACTTCCCAACGGATGTCTCGTTGGACAGCATCAGCGCATCCGCACCGTCAAGAACCGCATTGAAAACATCGTTGGCCTCCGCCCTGGTGGGTATGGTGTTGTTGACCATGGAATCGAGCATTTGAGTCGCCACCACCGCCATCTTTCCCTCCCGGTTGCATCTCTTTATCACATCTTTCTGGACGGCCGGCACTTCATACGGGGGAATCTCCACTCCCAGGTCACCGCGGGCGACCATCACGCCTTCCGACGCTTTTATGATGCCGTCGAGATTCTGAAGGGCCCTCGGCCTCTCTATCTTGGAGATGAGCTTGATTCGGTCATTACCAAATCCATTCAATGCGTCCCTGACCTCTTTGGTATCCTCCGGAGTGTTCACAAACGACACCGCAACGAACTCCGGATCCAGACCCGATATGACCTCAAGGTCCCTGATATCCTTCTCTGTGGGAGTCGAGATTGTGAGGTTGCCGCTCGGGATATTGCATCCCTTTCTATCGGATACCATTCCCCCCCTCTCCGCGATGCATGCCAGATGGTCGCCGAGATTTTCAATCACCCTTAACTTCACGAGCCCGTCGTTTATGAATATCTCATCCCCGGCGACCAGGTCCTCCTCGAGATGCGGGTAGCTGACCGTGAACATCTCCTTGGTTCCCGGGACATCCCTGGATGTGATCCCGACCGTGTCTCCCGGATTGATCCTGAACGGAGATGACATCCTGCCGCATCTGATCTTAGGTCCCTGGATATCGCAGAGGATCGCGATATCCCGAGAAACGTCCCTAAGCATGTTGAACGTTCTCTTGTGCCAATCCCCATCCGAATGGGAGAAGTTCAATCTCACTACATCCATGCCCGAATCCACCATCGATCCGATCGTTTCGGGATCCCCGCAGGATGGTCCGACGGAACCGATGATCTTGGTCTTTCTGATATCCCCTGCGTCCATATACTGTAAATTCCGGATATCCATATAACGATTTTCTCGGTAGTTACCATATTCTACGGACTATCCGATTTTCGGACCGGGAATAATCAAATGGGAAAAACTATATTCACCCCGGTTGTTGACATGAACATGCCCTGGAAGCAGAAACTGCGCCGAAGCATTGACGTTAGAAAAACGCTGCTCTGCGTCGGGTTGGATACAGACCTCGGGAGATTTCCTTCCGACCTGATCCGGGACCTGGGAGGACAGGTCGGGATCAACAGGGAGATCGTCAGTGCAACCAGCGACCTTGCGGCGGCGTACAAACCGAACCTGGCCTTCTACGAAAAAGAGGGGCCGGAAGGAATAAGGGCTCTCCATGATACGGTGAGAATGATCCGGGAGGAAGCACCCGGTTCAATAGTGATCCTGGATGCAAAGAGAGGAGATATCGGAAACACCTCGAAGGCTTACGCATCCGCCGCCTTCGACTCGATGAAAGCCGACTCCATCACGGTTAACGCCTACATGGGAAAGGATGCCGTGATTCCGTTCTCAGCGGATCCTGAAAAACTCGTTTTCGTCCTCTGCAGGACCTCCAACCAGGCTGCATCGGAGATACAGGATCTCGAAATGGACGGGGAACCTCTGTATCTTCGAATGGCAAGGATCATCAAGGGCTGGAACGATAATGACAATCTGGGACTTGTGGTCGGAGCCACGTTCCCGGAGGAGCTGAAGAGGATCAGGGAAGCCGTGGGATTCGACATGCCCATACTCGTTCCGGGTGTGGGAGCGCAGGGGGGTGATCTCCGTCCGGTCCTGGAGTACGGAACCGATATCTCCGGCAGCGGTGTCCTGATAAACGTATCACGGGGGATAATGTTCGCTTTCCAGAATGACGGCGGCAGTTTGGGAGAGTCGGCAAGACAGGCAGCGTCGGGATATTATCAGATGATCAGATCCGAGATGGAGAAACTCGGCAGGTGGTAGATATGGCAGATGAAAAAGATGAAGCGACGACCGTCTCACTTGAGGTTAAGAGAAGCCCGATATCCGGCTCCGGGATCGCGCGCGTTAACAATGGAGTCCTGAATGATCTTCCTGATTTGGTCGAGGGAAAGACCGTACTTGTCACGTTCAAGAAGAAAAACCGGGTTCTTCGACTGGTTGCGGACGATATCATCCATTCCGGTCTGATATCTCTTCGGCAGAAGGACATGGAGAAATTGAGGGTCAGAGAAGGAGATGTGGTGGAGCTGTCTGCAATGAAAGGGATGGAATCCATCAAGAAGAGAATCCCGTTCTTCGGAAAAAAAGAGGAATAGAATGCAGGACGAGATCGTCAGGAAGACACGCCATCTCAATACCTCCACAGTCATGGAGGCGATCAAGGAGAGGCTGATAGAGCACCGCTTCAATATCGAAACTTACGAGAGGATAAACGGGAAGATCGAGGCGAGGCGCAACAACCTCCAGATGATCCTATCCGGCCTGTACCGCAAGGTGAAGATAGATATCGACATGAACAAGGAGAAGGAGAAGGTCAAGATCACACTGGACTGGTACGGATACTTCTCATCTGCCACCGTTTCCTTCGTGGAGTTCTTCCTGCTCTCCCTCCTGGTTCTCCAGGGATACGGAATAAACGGGCTCCTGGGATCTGTCCTGATCGGGACCTTCGGATCCTTCATCAATATGATACTGTTTGCGATCCTGAAGGCCAGGATTGCATCGTCGATCAAGAGGGATCTTTGGGACCTGGAGAGATCCCTGATGCCGGATGAGAATGAAGAGTGATCACCGCGGCCCACATTGACCGCTGGTATAATTCGATTTCCTATGCATCCCAGTCCTCGGCATCCTCATCGTCCTGGATGATTACCTCAACGGTCCGGTTCCTCCGGATGATCATCACCACCAGAACAGCGACCGCAGAAAGGAGAAGGACCAATACGACAACGGTCAGTATTACCCATGGTGTATTGTCTTCCCGTATCCGCTCGAGGTATTCATCATGCGTGAGGATCTCCACCTCAATCTGCGCCTCCTCCTCGCTCACCCTCCCCGAGACATCCCTCACCTGGACCCGGACCGTGTAAGATCCGTATGCGGTATAGTTATGGGACACCTGCGGGCTGAGGATCCATCCCGAGTCAGTCCCGTCCCCGAAGAACACCCTGTAGGCCTGGATGGCGTTATCGTCTCTGGATTCATCCAGATAGAACAATATCGGACCCGGACCGTCCGTAAATGTCCTGTTTGCGCTGACTGCCGCTACTGGGGTGGAGAAATCGATCCCTATTACGGTGGTTCTCGCGATCTCCGTGTTCCCCGCCTGGTCGACGCCGTAATATCTGATGGTGTTCACCCCCGGCACGAGATCGATATCCTGACCTGAGAACACCTGGAAATCACCCTCTTCGAGTGAATAATAGATCGTCTCCTTAGAGATGACGTTGGACCTGGACTCGAAGGTCAGCGACGGGATGCCGCCGTAGAACCACAGGTCGTAATCGGGTTCACGATCGAAGGTGAGAACCGTCCTGGGAGCGGTCCCGTCTATCCTGACCCGGATCGGATCTCCCGATCTCACGTTCCCCGCCCTGTCCTTCACCTGGTAGGTCACGATATATTCACCGTCGTTGAGAAGCGCGGGTTGTGTATATTCGTACGGATCCGATCCATCCAAGGTATACGAGATCATCGCATCGGGATCATCGGTTTCCAGATACAGGTAGGTCGCCTCGGACTGCCACCCCTCGGAAAGGGGCGGCTCCGTGCGGTAGCCGATTGACGGGATGGTCGTGTCCACCCTAACGGTGTAATATTTTGAACTCGACCTGTAACCTGAAGGCCCCAGCCCGTAATATTCGATGTCCCATATCCCGTCGCCAAGGATGATCGTTTCATCATATTCCATGAAGGGGCCCTTGTTCAGGCTGTAGAAGGAGGCTTCCCCGTGATCGCAGAAGAGGCTTACCGAGACCTCCTCGGTGTAGTAGCCGTTATCGCCGTTCGGTTCCTCCGGCGTGACCTCTATCCCTGCTTCAGGAGTTGTCAGAACTACCTTGAACTCCCTGGACTTAACATCCTCTACGTTCCCTGCCAGATCCTCGGACCAGTAGTTCAGGTCGTATATTCCTTCCGGAAGGCTCAGTGTTTCATCGTATTCGACCGGCCCCGCGCCGATATCATAATAGATTTTCTCCCCGTCCAGGGACTGGAGCGACACCTTCGGCTGGGTGACATAATATCCGCCATTACCGTCCGGTTCGTCGGGAACCACGTTGATCTCCGTGAAGGGAGCGATCGTGTCAAGCATTATCCTGACAGATCTGGTTGCCTCCTTCGGCCCCAGGGGATCCAGCGCGTAGAACTCGAGGTCATGAATCCCTTCCGGCGGTGTTATCGTTCCGGCCACCTCCTCGAAATCTCCCTCATCGAAACGGTAGTAAACGCGGGACTCGGCCCGGGTGGTCAGGACTATCGAGGGGGGGGTCACGTAATAGCCGTTGTTGCCGTCCGGGTCGGCCGGAAGTATCGTGATATCTGTTACGGGAGGTTCGACGACCACATTTTCCACGCTGACCTCGAACCACTCGTCCTTTACCGGGGTGGATACTGCGGCATAAAGGACATCGTATTCCGTTCCGAAACCGGAAAGCTGCTCCATCTCGCTGATGCCGTTGCTCGATGTCATGTTGGCGGACCAGACGGACTCTCCCCCGGATGTACCGACAAGGGTCGCGGATACCGAGGCGGTTGAGTTCAATTTGAAGGCGAGGCCGGATGATCCGTCCGTGAATCGATAGGTATAAAGCCCGTATCTTTTTGTTGAGTATTCCGCATGCTCGAATGGATAGGATCCGGTGCTCCCGTTCCTGGTGGTTATTTCGATGTCCATCAATCCCTGATCGAATATTCCGCCTCCGAAGATGGGATCGTCAACAACATCGGCCATCCTCTCCTTGAGGTGGATGTCGAAAAGCGTGTCGGAAAACGCCCAGTCCGACAGAACGGAATCAATGGAACTTATGCCGTTTCTGGGATCCGCTGCCAGGTCCGATATGAAATCCGATCCGCCGTAATGATCGGCCAGATATGCGATCATGGAATATGCCCTTCCGTAGTCCGCAATGGTTTCAATGTAATCCGGAGGCGCTCCCTCGTCCCATCTTATCAGATCGTTCTCGGGGTACATCTCCAAAGCGTCGATATGGCTCTGGAGTGCGGGTGTTCCCGGACCCAATGATACCCTGATAGCCAGGTCTGCCATGCCCTCGTCAAGCCACGTGTCCTCGTTGAAATCGAGATCGTAATGGAGGAGATGCTGGAACTCGTGGGCAACTATCTCATGGGAATAATCGATGTCCTCCGTATCCACGTAGAGCTCATCCCTTGTTGCGATGGATCTTATGAAGAAGCCTGCCACCCCCCCGACCCCGTCCCCGAAATCGTACAGCTTGAAATCTATCTTCGATGGAGGGCTGTCTGGATGGAACCATTCCGTTACGTTCGGATAGATCCTGACATCGAAAACATCCGCCAGGGATTCCAGTTTCGATGAGGGAACGGTCTCTCCCTGGGCGACGTAAATGTCACAATAGGTACCGGAATACTGCAGGTTCCAGTTTGAGGGGGGAGGATTGGCATCGTTGAATCCCATATACGATATCCTGCCCGACAGCGCATCCGATAGAATCCTGGTCCCGTCGATGGGATACGGACTGCTCCCGGTTATGAACGATGCCCGGGCGAGCATCGTTTCAACTGCCCTGTCCAGACCGGGGACGGAAGTGATATCTGCTTCCGCTTCGATCTCCACGGGCATGACGGCGAGCGATAGGGACAGCAGCATGACAGATACCGATGCCAGCATTATCCTTTCACGGATCACATTGTTTATATTGAACTAGTTGAATATTAAGGATTTGGCTAAAATATACACAGGTGCAAGCGTGATGATTCGATGAGGCGAGATGGATCGGGTGGGATCGATATCAGGCGACCTCGATCCCGGAGGATTCCCGCTTCTTCTTCTGCTTCCCCTTTACCTGGACCTGCGGCATGGGTATTGGGGGGGGAAGTTTGACCTCCCGGCTCAGAAGAACTGCGACCGGCATGCATGTCTGCATGATGGAGGTATGGATCTCCGATGCGATATTATCCGGCATGTTGCCGGTCTCGGACCATTTATCGTGAAGCTCCCGGGCATCGCCCTTGAAGTAGAGACGGCCCTCGATGCCTATCGTTCCCACGCCGCTGTATGTCGCTGTGTACCTGAAATCCACCCTGGCCTCGTCCTCCTCCACCAGGGAGATCAGGGTGACGGACGAGTTGTTGTCGATCCTCATATTGATCCGCTTGGCCATCGATCCGGCCCTTTTGGCCTCCACATTCAGAAGTTCCGTCTTGATAACTGGCATGGGTGATCTCCCTCCCGGGTCATATATGGGGTTTGATAATAATCTTCCCCTATATTCCAATTTCCCCGGACTCCTTCCTCAGATGTCAGCGATCATCTGCATGGAGATAACTTCCGCATGATGTGTTCAATGGGCATGATCCGCACAGCGGTTTCGGCCTGCATATGCCCTTGCCGAGGTAAACGATCAGCGCATGGAGCCTGTTATACAGAAGATTGTCTCCCTTTAGGGAAATCTCGACGTGGTCCTTTATCCTATCGTATTCGGCCCCGGGTCCCTCCGATATTTCAGCGTATTCATCCCGGTCCAGCCTTTCGAATACCCGTTTCGTGTATGAATCGACAACGAACACCGGACGATTCAGGGAATAGCAGAGAATCGAATCGGCCGTCTCCCTCCCTATTCCCTTCAGATCAAGAAGGTCCCACCTGAGGCGTTCCGTTCCCTTCTCCGACATGCGGCTGATATCCCCTCCGTATCCCTCGACGAGGTATTCGCACAAGCCGATGAGATACCCCGATTTCTGGTTGTAATAACCCGCCGATCTGATCAGATATGGAATATCCTCCCGGTGTTCAAGAACAGATAACGGATCGAGAATTCCCATGTCTTTCATCCGTCCGATCGCCCGCTCGACGTTCACCCATGACGTGTTCTGGGTCAGGACGGCCCCCACAGCGACCTCGAAAGGAGTATCCCCCGGCCACCAGCCGGGATCACCGAAATGACGGTAGAGAAGGGTATGAATGTAAAGGATCCCGCTGCCGTCGAGGACTCTCATGGTCCGGAATTCTGATGTGCGTTATTAACTGTTGCCGGCAACAGGTAAATAGGGTCGTGCACCACTCGGGGTCCGATGAACAGACCGAGGGCCCGGCAGATATCTAGCAGGCATCATACGGATCGGAGATATCTGATACTCGACGGCTACGTGGACGAGCCGGCATCACTGGGAGTTCCACCATACCTGTCCCCCATGGTCAGATCAGTGGCGGGAGGCCTTGTGAGCGGCGGGGCCGATCATGACGATATCGGATATATCACGGTCGATCAATGGAGGTACCTGAGAGGGGAGGGGAAATCTCTGTCCGATCCGAAGATGGAGGCCGTTTTCTGCGTGATGGGATGTCTCGTTCCGGGAAAATACCTCCGGGGGACGCCGATATCCAGGAGGGAGGTCATCGAGCTTGAGTCGGAAATCGGGGACGCAATCCTGATTTTAGTCGGAGGCGGGGGATCGGCCGTGGAATCAGACCATGTGGATGCACCGAAAGGCGATCCCGGTGTGATCGCCGAATCGTTTTCCCGTACCGGAAGGATTGAGGGAAGGGACAGGAACAGATCAGAGTGGAACCAACATCTGATCCGGGGCGCCTTCATCGCCGGCCTTCACCCGGATAATCCATCCCCGCTGATCTGCGAGATAGAAATAGCCAGGGGCTGTGTGAGATACATATCCGCGGGGTGCTCCTTCTGCATTGAACCCGGGAAAGGCCCGATACAGTTCCGGGAGCCCGCGGATATAATCGAGGAGGTCTCATACCTTGCGGAGGCAGGTGTCCTCAACATCAGGATCGGCGGGCAGTCCGATCTTATCTCCTACATGTCGCCCGAAGCGGGTCTGTCCGAGACACCCGTCCCGGACCCGGATGCGATCGGGGATCTGTTCCGCGGGGTGCGGGACGCCCTGCATGGGGGCCCGGAAATGAAGAAGGCCATTTCAAGGGGTCTGAGGCTGGATATTGACTGCGGAATAATACATACCGATAACGCCAATCCATCGGTGATCGCAGCCCATCCCGAAGAATCCGCCCGGATCATCGGTCATATTGCACGATATGGGAGTCCCGGATCGGTGCTGGCGCTGGGATTGGAATCCACCGATCCTGAAGTGCGGGAAATTAACAACCTGAATTCCGGACCGGACGAGGCGATGACGGCGGTCGAGATCATCAACGGGATCGGGAGGGACAGGGGTATTAACGGAATGCCGAAAATCCTCCCGGGCATTAACTTCCTGGGGGCACTTCCGGGGCAGACCGAAAGGAGTTTCGCCGGGGATACCGCATTCCTGTGTGATATTTACGACAGGGGCCTGATGGTCCGCAGGATCAATATCAGAGCCGCCCTGTATCCCGACAGTGGGGGCCGTCCAAGGCCAAAATGGGAAAACGCATCGATCAGAAGAGCGTTCCGGAAGTTCAAAGAGGAGGTCAGAAACGACCTCGACGTTCTTTTTCTGAGAAGGATGCTGCCCGAATACTCCGTTCTGAAGGGCGTTTTCATGGAGGCCTCGCTCGGGAACGTCCATTTCGGAAGGCAGGTGGGATCATATCCGATCCTTGTGGGCATAGGCAACTCGGTCGATATGGGAGTCTTCATCGATGCGGCGGTTACGTCGGTATCCTCGCGTTCTGTCGGGGGGTTTTCCGTTCCTTTCCCCGTCAACAGGGTTCCCTACAGAGATCTGACATCCCTGCCGGGAGTAGGAAAGAAAAGGGCGGCGGCCATCTTCAGGGGGAGACCCGTATCACACGATGACCTCCGGGCGATCCTCGAGGACGGCCATCCCGTTCTTCATCACATCGACTACTCCGAATGATCCCTTTGCCTCTAGATATCCTCATCCTGCACAGGGAACGGTTAATGTTTTATGGAGGCTATTGTTTCTGTAAACCGCTACAACGGTGGTGCTCCAGATGAGAAAGTTATCGGCCGTCATACTGATCGCTTCCATGTTGCTTATACCGGCAGCTTTGGTTCAATCCCTTCCGTCATCTTATCACAAGAGCGGAGCTTTTCCCGACAATTACCTGATACAGGACGACGAACCCGCTCAGGATGAACAGTGGGGCCTGGATGCGGCGGTGGATTCGAACGGGAAATACTACGCTGTCTGGGCGGATCAGCGAACGGGGACGACCAACATCTTCTTCTCATCATCCGTGGACGGCCGGGTCTGGGGGGACGGAGAGGCCAACAACAACGACAAGATCGTGAATGACGAGGACGATAAAGGCCACGAGAACGATCACCCGAGCGTTGCGGTTGACGGAGATAAGAACCTGTACTGTGCGTGGCTGGACGGTCGTGACGGCGGCTTTCACATTAGAATGAGCCGTTCAACAAGCGGTGGAACCAGCTGGCAGGCCAGCTGGAAGGTTCCTGTGACGACGGGAGAGGTCTCCGAACCTTACCTGCGGGTATCGCAGACCGGGACCATCGGTCTCGTCTGGGTGGAGGAGAGGCAGAGAGTTGACGGAGGCCAGTTTCAGAGGGACATCATGTTTGCCAGGTCGACAGACGGAGGAATGTCGTTCTCCGCACCGGTTCGGATCAATGACGACGATACGGACGAGACACAGATGTCCCCGAGACTTGCCGTATCCGGGAGCGGACTTTTCGCTGTCGTCTGGGTGGATTACAGGAACGGGGAGTTCATCTCCGGCAGAAACAGCGATATTTACATGTCCTACAGCAGGGACGGGGGCATGAGCTTCTCGGAGAATATCAAGATGAGCCCGGATCCCGGCGAGAACAAACAGATCAATCCTGACCTGGCATTCTCGAAGGGAGGCGATCTTCTGATTGCCTGGGAGGAAGAGCTCATCGACGGATGGAGGATCGTCTATACAATGGCATGGACCGGATCCGACTCTTGGGACGGATCGATAACGGATTCATACAGGGCGATTCAGGGAGATCTCACGAGACAGGACCAATTATCCCCCAGGATCGGTTTCAACGACAATGCCTTTGCGCTTGCATGGACGGAGATCGACAGCCGAAATTACTTCCTGATGAGAACAGCCTACCTCACGAAAAACGGGGAATATTTCAGACAGGACCATATCGTGGACAATACCATAGACTGGGGCAACATGTCCAAGGAGATAGACATATTCTATGCGAACATGTTCAAACAGACATCCATTGTCCTGTCAGCGGGGGACAGGGCCCAGGTATTCTGGATTGATTACAGGACCGATCCGAATCCCTCGGACGGTTTCGCCGAGGATGGTGATCCGTACACGGCCAGATCGAACAAGACCGTTTCATTCCCGGATCCTCTTGACAAGCCGGTCCTGAAAGCGGGTTCTGTCACGTGGGATTCGATTGAGGTCAAATGGGAAGCGAACCCGGATATCAATTTTCAGGCATATTTCCTGACCCACGGGGAGAATATCGCTCCGATCCCGGACGACAACATCAACGACGCGAGGATATCCGACAGATATCAGACGACATACAAGTTCACGGATCTTAAACCCAGCACGAAATATCAGTTCAGAATGATGATCAAGGATTCCCAGAACAGCAGGGAATACTCGATCCCTCTGAATGTGACGACGGATGCCAACTCACCCCCGGCATTCTACTTCATGGAGCCTGACGGGCTGTCGGATATCGCGGATGAGTCCTACACGATAAGATGGAGCTGTTCGGACAAGGAGGAGAACGCTCAGTTCCATCTCTACTACGATACCGATCAGGATGATCCTTCGGATCAGGTACTGCTGACCAGCGGATTCTCGGACGACAACGGCGGTTTCGGAGAGTTCGTCTGGAATACAAGCGGTCTTCCGGAGGACGGCTACACCATCAATGGAACGATAGATGACGGGGTGAATGAACCTTTCACGATATATTCTTCTGCGATAATCGTCGATCACCCGGATCCCCAGAGGAATTTCATTCGGATAGACACGGCGAGCGTGAAAGGGGGAAGGGAAAGTGCGGAGATCGACTGCGAGATAGAGATAACGTTCTCCGAAGCACTGGATCTCGAAACCGTATCAAACTCCACGATATACCTGCTGGACGATCAGCAGCTGAAGATCACCGGAAGTGGTCTCCCTCAAAATGATTACAAGTTGACCTGGCTACCGGATTCCATATTGGATTACGGGCGCCTGTACACGCTTGTCATCAGCGCCATGATCACGGACATCGAGGGTAATCCGCTGGACGGGGAGCTGATAAGCGAACCGAGTCCCTATCGGATGGTGTTCAGGACCATGACAGACGACGGTCCCCCTAAGATAAGGGAATACTCTCCCCAGGGTCTTGGAAACAGGATCTGGATTCAGATATCCGCAACGTTCGACATCCCCATCGATGGGAACAGCGTATCGGAAGGATCGATAAAATTGACCGATGTGAGGGGAAGGGAGATACCCATCGAAACCCCTTCCCTGAGCCAAGAAGATCAGCGTACGATCTCCAGTTCGGTCCTGCAGCCCCTTTCACCCAATGCGTTGTACAGGGTATCGATCTCCCCGCTCATCGAATCGTACAAGGGGGTTCAGATACAGTCCGCCTACAACTGGTCGTTCAATACCGGCGATCCGGACCTGACCGTGGACGGCGACAGCGACGGGACTCCGGATGACCTCGACTATTTTCCGCTCGATCCGGATGAGACCGACGACACCGACTCGGACGGGATAGGTGACAACCAGGATGATGACGATGACGGCGACGGCATGCCGGACAGCTGGGAGGAGAAGTACAATTTGAATCCGAAGGATCCCTCGGACGCTCTCGGAGACCTTGACAACGATGGGAAGACGAACCTTGAAGAGTACCTCTCGGGTACAGCACCGGACGGATCGGATGACGGCGATCCCTTACAGTATGCGTGGATAATAGTGGTGGTCTCCGCGCTTCTTTTGGCCGTGGTGCTGGTGGGGGTAGCAGTGTTCCACAGGAGCAGGATCGGCCGTGAGAAGGATATGAAGGAATTCTTCAAGGACACGGGTGAGGAGTAACGGGGGCGTCTCTACAACAAATAGTATATATCACCTAATATTAAATGATAAAAACGGTTACAGGTACCGGTCTCGGTGCAAAAATCGATCGATCGTATCGGAGGAGATCAGATGAAGATCCGAAGTATTCACATGTTCATCGTGATGGGATTGTTGATATCAGCCATTCCCATCACAGCCGCCAATGTCGCCGGGGAGAAGTACACTCCCGCGAACAGCGGGGGATATTCCTACATCGACGGCGAGGATCCGGAGCCCAAGGTGGAATGCGACTACATCGATCTCAAATTCCAGAACGAGGCCGTCGGGCATGATGTCGACTCGTATAATACTCTCCTCACCATCGATCTTCCGTTCTCGTTTACATATTATGAGACGAGCTACAATAAGGTATACGTTTCCAATCGAATCGCATTCTCCTTCGTTGAGACAAATGTAAACAGTTTTACCTACTATTCGAACCACCCGATGCCGTCCACCAACGACCCGAAAGGGATTCTTGCCGTATATTGGGGCCAGGATTATGCTTACGATTACTACAATCCGAAGACCATATTCACCCTGCACACCGAGGTGGACGGCGAAGAGGTTTTCATCATCGAATGGATCACCCGAAACGGCGGCAAATACGAGGCGCTGCTTTTCAAGGGAGGAATGATCAAGTATCAGTATCAATCGGTTTATACATGGGGAGGAGTCGGATCCTATGCGGTGATCGGGATCGAGAATCCGGCCGGGACCCGGGGTATCTCGATCCACGAATACAAGTACGAACCCACCGGCACGGATATTTTCCAGCCTCCCTATGCCTACGCCTTCACAACCGGAGATATCGAAGTAACCGAACCGGAACTGACCAACGGCGACGGAAGCCGGGGAGATATGGTATATGCGGAATCGAAGGATTACGTCTTCTCGTCGATGATCTCCCATACGAAGGGAGAGGATCACATAAACAGGGTGTTTCTGACACTCTCGCCGCATTTCGAAAGGCTGCGGTTCATCTACTTCCACTCCAACAGCACCTTCTATCAGCCAGGAGGTACAGGAGATATGAAATTCGCCACCCTCAACGAGATCCTGTCCCAGGTGTCGGTGATCGGGCCCGATACCATCAAGGTAGATTTCTACATCGATTTCAAGATCGACTATCCGTCCGAGACCGCCAGGAACGTGAGCGTTACGGCAACCGGGCTTTCCGCGATACCGGGTTTCAGCGAAGCGGCCGATATCTACCGCGTCGAGAACGATTTCGAATGGAGCGACACTGACCTGGTATGCAAGACCAGCTCCGGAACCCTGCTGACGGATAACGACTGGGTCAAGGGAAGGGAAAACATACAGTTCACAGGTATAATGATCGTTTACGAGGATTCCAACGTTCAACCGCGGCCTTACGTTGCCCAGATCAGCATCAAGGACAATTACAACACGGACAGGGATTACTTCATTCCCCAGGGAAACTGGCTTTCGGCACCGTGGACAGCGGTGGATTTCACCGCACAGATGCAGTTTACCTTCTACATAACCGGATTGACGTTCCTCAACCTCGTATCCGGGAAATCGTCGAACAAGACGTTCAGCCTGAGAATTGACACGGATAAACCGGCCGCCGTCGGATTCATCAAAACATATGCCGATTCCCTTGATGAGAACGCCAGCATAATGGACAACGACAGGAATATGTTCGTCGAATGGGAGGCATCGGATGACGGAGGTTCGGGCCTCGGAAGTTACATAATCGAGGCGGTTTCGGGTGAATTCCGATCCAAGAACACAGTTCCCGCGGACAGGCTCAACTACCACATAGGAAGAAGGCTGTCGGACGAACTCCCGGAGGGGGAGATCAATATAACCATCCGGGCCGTAGACGCTGTCGGGAATATCGGACCGCCGACCTGGACCAGGTTCCTCGTTGACCTTCACGGACCGTCATATGAGATGATAGACCCGGCACAGGGAGAGTGGGCGGAGAGTAAGACCCCGTTCATCACTTTCCGCGCATCGGACGAACTTTCGGGGATAGAGGGCAGGTCCCTGCTGTTCAGAGCTTCCAGGGACGACGGGATGACATGGAGCGATTGGAACTCATGTCAGGAATACAACACCGGCGGCGAACTTGAATTCCAGATAAGGCCCAGTCTGGTTGAGGGAAGGAGGAACCTTGTGGTCATCAAGGGACAGGACATGGCCAGATCCGGCGAGACCCTGTCAGATGAGTTCAGAGTATGGGTGGACTCAAGGGCTCCAGATATAAGCCTTGACGACCTTGAGGTCGACGAGGAGGGCACGGTGATCGATTGGCTCGAGACATCAGACGTGCCGATCGATGTGAAGATTCATGACTGGCTTGGATCCGGACTGGATACAACCCGGATCACATACCGGTACTCCGTCGACAACGGGACCTCATTCTCCGCGGATATTCCGCTGGAGGCAGAACCCTACAACAACTCGCTTGGATATCAGGAGGTGTCGATACAGATCACCAAATCCTCATGGATCCCCGGGGATCAGAACCTTCTCAGAATTGATGCCTACGACAACGTGGGGAGGAACTCGTCGATGACCTACCGGATACGGGTGGACTCTCCCCCCGACATCGAGATACTGAAACCCGTGCTTGGCGTCAGTTATCTGGACAATCAATCCATACCTTTCGAGGTCAGGATCGATGATCCCGATGGAAACGAGGATGTCGAGGTACAGTGGATCTCCAACATTGACGGCTCCCTCGGGACGGCGGCAATATCCTTTTTCTACCTGTCCGCCGGAGATCACCTAATAACTCTCACCGTGAGGGATGGAGTGCACAAGGTCCGAAGGACATTTTCCGTAATTGTCCTGGATTCGATCCTTCAAAATCCGAAGTTCAAGGACACTGACGGGGACGGCATGAACGATTCATTCGAGATCCGATACGGCCTGAATCCCGAGGTTGACGACGCGTCGGAGGACCCGGATTACGACGGCTATTCCAATCTGGACGAGTACCTCGGAGGCTCCGATCCCACCGATAAGAACTCATATCCGGGATCTTCCGTGAAGGAAGACGTCTTTCCCCTGATCCCGTTGATCATCCTCCTCGTGGGAGCTGTCCTGTTCATCACCTTATCCCTGCTGGTGATACTGGAGATGAGAAAGGCTCCGACTGCTCCGGCCATGCCCCCTCCGCCCGCTGGTCTCTATCCAAACCAGACCTCGGCGATCGGTCCCGGATATCAGACCCCCGCTCTGCCACCTGCAGGCGGGAACCGGTATAACTGACAGGGGATGAGATAGGTGCCGGATCAGCATCGATTCAGTAATATCTCTCCTTGATCTGCTTCGTATAGACCCTCTTTATCTCTCTGGCCTGTGCGGACATACCCTGCCGGTAAAGCGTTCGGCCTTCGAGTTTGATCTTTTCAATTATTACCTTGGTCCTGCCGAAATCCAGTATGTCGCCCACGGCGAATTCCTCATCAGGTGCGGCCTCGATCTGCTCTGATGAGGTGTTCGCCCCTTTCACGATGGCAACCTTGACATGCACGACGTCGAAGACCTTGGCATAGAGCATACTGACATCGCCGGCCAAGCCCCGGGATACGTTCTTTCCTGCCGATTCTATTGCAGTGACCTTCAGGTTGTGATCGCCGTGGTAGAACTCGTCCCCCACAGAGATCTCTTCCCTCGTCGACAGCTCGATCTCATCCTTTTTGGATAGGTCGCGGTCCGACACCACCATCTTCACCCGGACCGATTTCACTACGGGAATCAGAACATGGTGTACCGTGTCGCATTCCGTGCACTGGGCGGTTCCGTCGAATCCCTCGTCCGATGTGACCCCGATCCTTCCGCGAAGTACCCGGTGCGGTGTTTCGGAACCGCATGTCTCGCAGTGGAAGAATATCTCCGAGCCCTCGCTCATGCGTTGTGCACAAAGGATGGCTTATTTAAACGCTTTCATCGAATCCGAACCTCCCCGGATATTCACGGGAAAATGATAATAATCCGGCCGTCGATGGCTTGACATGGCCGATCTGTCGACTTTGATCGATATCATCAGGGAAAAGGGAAGGATTGCCGTTGCCTACTCGGGGGGGCGGGACAGCACCCTGGTAGCTCTTGCATCGGTCAAGGCGGTTGGGAGGGATGTCATGTTGATCATGGCTGTGAACGAGACCATCCCGCGCAGGGACATAGAGGATGCGGGACGAACCGCCCGGCTGCTGGGACTCGAACTGAAAGAGGTCGGCGTTGATGTCCTTAAGGATCCCGACTTCGTCAGCAATCCCGTCAAACGCTGCGGTTTATGCAAGAGGAGGATAATGTCGGTCATCATCGAGGAGGCATCCAGATCCGGTATCGAGACCGTTGCTGACGGAGCAGTTATCGACGATCTGGAGGATTACAGGCCCGGCCATGCCGAAGCCGACAAGATGGGCATCTGGCATCCTCTCATCGAAACTGGAATAACAAAAGACGATGTCGAGAGGATCCTGAAAACGGAGGGGATACCCATCTGGAACAAACCCGCCTCGCCCTGCCTTGCATCCCGAATACCCTTCGGCCAGAAGATCACCTCTGAAAAGCTTGAGATCGTCGACAAGATCGAGACGGCGGTATCCGAATTGGGATTCCGACAGGTCAGATTGAGGCTTTACGAGATATCCGAAGCCAAATATTTTGGAATAATCGAGGTTGACGATATCGACAGGGCAGTATCGAGATGGGGGGAGATAGTCGGATCAGCCGGGGATCTGAAGATCGCACTTGATCCGCTGGGATACAGAACGGGCTCCCTCCATGAGGGTTTGATAAAGGATTGACATATCCTATATTTTCTGTTAATGTAACTCAGTTCTCATTTCATCCCATATGGCCTCCCACAAGGTTTATATTGGATACCAGTTTACACCCTTCCCTACAGCCCCTATATATGGTACACGGCCATGAGAGGGATCAAAAATGATGACCAAATACGAAAAGGCACGGGTCCTCGGCGCGAGAACGCTTCAACTGTCGCTGGGAGCACCCCCGGTGGGTTCCTCCATCGACATCGATCCTCTGAAAACAGCGGAGGCGGAACTCAGGGACGGTATGATCCCCATGACCGTGAAGCGGGAATGACGGAGATGATTGAAATGGGAGACGAACAGCCGGCAAGTGAACTCCTCATCGAGGAGGACGTGTACCTGACCTCCGGAGTGCACATTGGCACACAGCAGAAGAGCGCCGACATGAAGGACTTCATATTCAAGGTTCGATCCGACGGTCTTTACGTATTGGATATCAAGAAGACCGATGAGAGGATAAGGGTTGCCGCGAAGATGCTCTCCAAGTACGATCCCGAGGACATACTGGTGGTATCCGCCAGGCAGTACGGCCAGAGACCGGTCCGGAAATTCTCCGATTCCATCGGATGCAATGCCTTCCCGGGAAGGTTCGTTCCCGGCACCCTCACAAATCCCGACCTGGAGGACTACGTTGAGCCCAAGATCCTGGTCGTGACCGATCCCGCCGCCGATCAGCAGGCATTGAAAGAGGCGGTCAACTCCAAGATCCCCATCATCGGACTCTGCGACGCGAACAACGAGACGAAATTCGTCGACCTCGTGATCCCGGCAAACAACAAGGGCCGCAGATCCCTGGCCGTCGTTTACTGGCTTTTGACCAAGGAATATTTCAAGGCCAGGGAAGACTCCGAGAAGCTGGAGAACTTCAAGATGGAGATCAAGGAGTTCGAGGCGACCCTATAGATACAGTTTATAAACCCCCAAATCCCTTTAACGGCCATGAGATCACCTGCTGTGGCCGGAATGTTCTATCCCGGCAGCCGAAAGCCCCTTCAGAAAGAGATCGAAAGGTGCTACAGGGATGGACCCGGCAGTAAGGAATTCAAGGATGGAAAGGTCCTGGGACTTGTCTCTCCCCACGCGGGTTACACATATTCCGGCCCGGTGGCGGCTTTCGGATTCGGCGCGCTTCGCGCCGGAGGAATGCCCGATACGGTTATTGTTATCGGCCCGAACCACCGGGGCATGGGATCCGGGGCAGTTGCCTGCATGGATGATTTCTCCACACCCCTGGGAGTCATGCGTTTCGACCATGACCTGGGAAGCCTGCTCGGATTGAGGGATGACTGCAGGGCTCATTCCCAGGAGCATTCCATGGAGGTCCAGCTTCCTTTCGTTCAGGCGGCGGATCCCGGCGTAAAACAGGTATGCATCTCGATGTCGGACCAGTCCCTCGACTCATCGGTCGATCTGGGGAAAAAGATCTCCAAAGCCCTGGGAAAGTACACAGGATCGGCTGCTATCATAGCCTCATCCGATTTCACCCACTGCGGCTGGAACTACGGATATCCGGTGCCGCCCGGCTACAACGCCGGGGAGTTCGCTCGGTCCATCGACATTCCGGTAATAGAAAGACTTCTTGATTGGGATCTGCCCGGAGCGTTCAGGAAAAGGGATTCCCTGGGCGTGACCGCTTGCGGGTTGGGCCCTGTAGCCGCAATGATGACCGCAGTTTCGAGATCCGGAGGGGGAAAAGCTGTCAACCTCGATTACAGGACCAGTTACGATGTTTCGCCTGCGGACAGCGCCGTGGGATATGCCTCGATAGCCGTATTCGAAGCATGATCCCCCTTTCCTTCAAATAAGAGTATATCATATGGTCAGATGGATCATTCCGGAGAAAAATTCATGCCGTTGGCCGAGGGAAAAAAGGGCGGATTGAAGATAAGTATGGGATGGAAGGACCTTCTCTATCTAGGTCTTGCCCTCGTCCTCATCATCATGCTCGTTATCAACGCCAACGTTAGAAGGACCCTCGATACGATCAGTGGGATCGATATCGGCCTGCTTCTGCTCATCCTCGGATTGTATTTTCTGAATACCGCCATGAAGGCTCTCAGATGGAATGCCATCATAAGGGGCATGACCCGGAAAAGGACCGGCTGGATCACACTTCCCATATTCCTTGCTTCCCTCGCCCTTAACAATTCCACGCCGGGCAAGATCGGAGGCGAGCCGGTCAGGGCCTACCTTCTGAGGGAACATACGGATACACGGATCTCCGTGGGCGCCGCATCGATCTTCTCGGAGAAATCCCTGGATATCCTGACAATACTGACATTCGCAATACTTGGGGCCGTCTATCTGATATGGAAGATCGGGTTCGATGATACGATCGGCATGATCGCCGGGATCATCATCGTGGGGATACTTGTCATTCTGGCGATTGTCCTGATATCGAACCGAAGGCTCATGTCCGCTTCCATCAGGATCTTGGGGGGGTTCACGGATCGCTTCCTGAGAGGAAGAGCGCTGAAATTCTCGTCAAAGCTGGTCGGCAAACTCGATGAGTCGGCAAAGAAGTTCCATGACTCGATATCGAGGATGACCAGGGACAGGATGTCCTTTGCGGGCATCATTATCATGACCATAGCGATCTGGTTCAACGAGGCGGTCCGGCTGTATCTTGTCATACTGGCTCTTCCGGTTGACGCGAACGTCGCTTTCCCCGGAGCGGTCGCCGGAATCGCGATAGCCAACATACTCGGGTTCATCCTCCCGATCGGGGCAGGCAACCTGCTGGGATCATCATCAGTACTATACCTCCTGACGGATGATGAAGGCATATCCACATCGGCATCGATCGCAATGGTGGCAACCTCGCTCTGGCTCTCGATACCCCTGGGTTTGATCTCCCTGTTCTACCTTCGGAGGAGGAGCAGAAATTGACCGCTGTCTGGTCCATACTGCCGGGATAACGTCCGCAATCGGGGGATCCGTCAGGTAAAGTTTAAAAACCTTCATTCTTTGGTCCAAATGTCAGTTCATAATCGATCCGGTGGTTGATCATTTGTCAGGGAAGGACCTCAGCATAGTGATTCCGGTCTACAACGAGGAGGGAAGCGTCAAGGCGCTCTATTCCAAGCTCAAGGAGGAGCTCGACAGGCTCGGCAGATCCTACGAGATCATCTTCGTGGACGACGGATCAACGGATTCGACCCTGAAGAAGATCCAGGGCCTGATACGAAAGGACGGCAGGGTATCCGTAATAACTTTCTACCGGAATTTCGGAAAGGCAAACGCTCTCAGGGCCGGATTCGAGAATGTCAAAGGGGATATCGTCATAACCATGGACGGGGACCTGCAGGACGATCCTAGGGAGATCGGAAGGTTCCTCAAGAAGCTGGATGAGGGATATGACCTCGTCTCCGGCTGGAAATACCAGAGACTGGACCCCATGGGGAAGAAGATACCTTCGAAATTCTTCAACTGGTTGATCCGGAAGATGACGGGTGTGAAGATCCACGACAACAACTGCGGGTTCAAGGCATACCGCAGGGAGGTTGTCAGATCCCTCGACGTCTACGGGGAGTTCCACAGATATCTTCCCGTGAAAGCCCACTGGAGGGGGTTTCGGGTCGGCGAGATAAAGGTCAAACACCACAAGAGAACAACGGGGAAATCCAAATACGGGATCGAGAGGCTCTTCAAGGGTTTCATCGACCTTGTAACCATAACATTCCTCACGAAATACAGCCGATCGCCCCTTCATTTCTTCGCAAGAGGGTTCGTATTCTCCATGATCTTGGGATCAATTCCAATGGGATTCTCGCTCTATTATCTGATAGCCGACGGATCCAACTTTCTCAATCCTGGAACCGTTCTCGGAGCCGTTTTGTATCTCTTCGGCATAACAACCCTGTTCGTCGGTTTGACAGCCGAGCTTCTGCTCTCTGCTGTGGGAACCGAAAGGATAACGAGATCCCACTACAGGATAATAAGTGGAAAGGGCAAATGATCCTTTAATGATCCCGTCATGATTACCGCGGTTATGTTTAAATGAGGTAATTCCTTCATATGGCCATGGATATCGCCGAACGGCGGTTGATCAAGACAGCCGGGACGGGAAGGAACCGGTTGTCAAGCGAGGCGCTTTTCTTCGTATCGCTCACCATATACATGCTGTCCTATGTTTTTATGGCGGCGGGGGGAGATTCATGGCTCCGTTTTCAGTCAGCAAACGCGGTATGGTACATATCATTCGCCGCGGCGGTCTTTTTCTTCGCCAGGTCGTCATATCCCGGGAAGCTTATGTCCCTCGGACCGCTTCGTTCCTCGCTCCTGCTTTTCGGTATCGCGCTGTTTCTTCAGCTGACCTTTCTTCTCAGGGAACCGGCACTCTCCCAGGACATAATGTGGCTGCATATGCGGGGGGAGAACATGATCGACGGGAAATTCCCCTATCAGGATTTCCCCGTAAACAAGCCGCCGCTCTACATCTGGATGGTCGGACTCATCTCGGTCGTATTCGGACCGACCGAGGCGTCCTTCAGAATAATCTTCGTCCTGGTAAATTCAGCGATACCGGTGGTAATGCTTGGCATATACAGAGCCGGCATGGATAGTGGATACCTCAACCGTGTAACTGACGGATCGTCTGATGGCGGATTGCCCCCGATCGGTTGGGGGATCGGTGCCTTGGCATATTCCCTGTGGCCGGTCGGGATACTGGAGTCGGGGCTTGCGGGGCATTTCGATCCCGTGGTGGTGATCTCGGTTCTCCTTTCCTACCTCTTCCTTATCAGGGGAAAGCCGATCATATCGGGCCTCTTTCTGGGGGCGGGATTCTCCCTCAAGCTGTATCCGATCTTCCTTCTACCCGTCTTTCTCCTCGGTTTCAGGAAATGGAAGGACAGGGGAATCCTTCTCGCCGGGTTCGTATCCGTTTTCCTTATTTCATCCCTCCCGATCCTTATCAGGGATCCCGTACTTCTTCTGGATTATTTCGTATATCAGACGGCAGGATGGTACAGCGGGCTCTCGGTGAGGTTCCTAATGGAGCTGATCCTTGATATTGCCGGATTCCCAACCTCGGCTGCTGCGGTAATTCTAAACCTTGCGCTGGCGGCGGGAGCGCTGTATCTCTACTACCGTGGGGCAACGGGAAAGATAAAAAGGAAAGACCTTTCGCTGATCGCCGTTCTGACCTCGCTTCTCATCATAATCATGCTGATCTACGGCATATCCATAATCAAGGCCGGATCCCATTCCATCTACGAATGGACATCGGGAATGTTCTCACTGGGGCGCTCGATCCTGTTCATAGGTCTATCCGTATATCTCTTCGTCAGCTTCGATTCCGAGGGAGGGGAGAACGGGATTCAAGAAGGCACAAAAATGTTGAAGCGTCATATTCCCGTCATTTTGATCCCCACGGTCTCCGCTTCCGTGCTGATCCTCCTTCTCATCTGCTCGCCCCAGTTTCATCCGTGGTATCTTCTCTGGATATTTCCCTTTGCACTCGCCTCCGATCCCCCGCTTACATGGATATCCGTATTCCTCTTCGGTTTCCTTCAGACCTCCGCCTATCCCCCGTGGGAGGTGGGAGGTTTCTAGTAAAAATTGAGGATGAATTCATCCATTCAAATTGGATGAAATCGGTCACAACAGCCATATAAACATGTAAACTTTATATAAAATGAAAAAATCCAACTGTGCCTTTTATATATTATAAAATGGGGCCTGTATTTGTAAAATTTTGATGCTCAAATGGAGCAGCATAGAGTATATAGGGGTGAACATAATGACAAGCTTATCCAAGACAACCTTAAAGCGGGGAATGATTCCGTTTCTCATAGCGGCATTATTCCTTCTGAGCAGCCTGACGGTGATCGAGTTCGTACCGGTCACCGAGGGCGGATCGGGCGACGAACAGCCGCTTCCCGTAACCAACAGGCTTTCCGGAGATGTGAAGCTCTGGGAGAGCAGCGCCGACCAGATGATGTACCACACGACATCAAGCGCCTGGATGGGCGCCGGAATTGCGGTTGGTGACGTGAACGGGGACGGATACGACGATATGGTCACGGGAGCCGACGGGATCAACGAGGTCTACGTGTACTTCGGCATGATAACGGCAGGAGGATCACTGTCATACAAGGATGCCGACGTCACCTTGAAACCAAGCGGCGGCGTCGGACTTGGAGACACCATAGGCATCGGGGACGTGGACGGCGACGGTATCGACGATATCGCTCTGGGCAACTACGGCGGATCCAGCTACAAGGGTGAAGCCTTCGTGTTCTACGGAAGAACGGACTGGGTCAAAGGAAAATCATACACGGCGCCCGATCTGAAATTCATCGGTGAGACCGGTCAGTCCTCCTCATCGTATTTCGGCGACAACGTCTGGGTGGACGATCTGGATAACGACGGATACGATGATATAATCGCAACCGAGCCCTACTGGTATGAATATGTCAACGGAAACGAATATTTCAAAGGGACCACTAACTATATCTATTACAATTACACGGGTCTAGCATTCATATTCTGGGGTAGGTCCAGAACGGAATGGACCGCGATCGGCGGGACCATAAACTGCGACAACAAGGATTACACGGGGGACCAGTACGTAAGGATCAAGGGCTGGATGCCCGGCGGTTCCTACAGATACGCTAGACTCGGATATTACGGGGGCCAGAGCACACATTCCGGTGATTTTGACGGTGACGGTTATAATGATATCCTCTTTGGGACCGGTTATTACTGCTATGTTTACTATTCTACCTATTCATCGTATTCCTACACCGGAGCGACATGGCTAGTTCCAGGAAGATCCAGATCGGAGTGGATGCAGTGGGGCGGTCATTACGACATGATGGCCAGAAACGGCGATTACATGCTCTTCACAAGGAGAGAGAGCTCCACCTACTCCGGATTCAATCCCAGACTGGGAGATCTGAACGGGGACGGATATGACGATCTCGTCATCAGCTCTTACCGGATGCCGGGAAATTACGAGGGACAGAGCTACATCATTTGGGGAAGATCGGATACCTCGAGCCTTACCTCGACATTCTGGGACAGCTATCCCGCGGGCGGATATTACAACGACATCAAAGACGTAACGGATGTGACCATCTCCGGAACCTCCAGCAGTGGCTACATGGCCCACAACTGGATCGACGACTTCGACGGGGACGGTTACGGAGATCTCCTCGTTGCACCGTCCAGAATGCCCAATGATAACAGCGACACCTATGCTGGAAGGGTTGGGCTGTTCTACGGACAGGCCAATTGGCAATCGGATCTGAAATGGACTGATGCCGACTGGACCGTCCAGGGGGAGACTCGATACAGTTACCTTGGTGATTATTACCTGCAGTCCATGTCCAGCGGGGATTTCAACGATGACAGCATAGCCGATATCGTCCTTACTGCACAGGGCAGGTCCTATGGGACAACTTCATACTGCGGTGCTGTCTACATGTTCCTGACAGAACCTCCCGCCCTCGAGATCAAGGGATTCGAGCTGAAGGACGGAGACGGGGAGGAGAATAACATCCTCACCGCCGAAGCAGGCGGCGTGGGAGGCGCGGATCCCATAGGCGACGGCGTCTACACGTTCTGGGGGAATTATACGGATTCGTGGACCGTGAAGGAAGCAAACGAGATCGTTCTCGAGTTCGTTCTGAAAGGGGGATGGACCGGAATAACCTACAGCATGGGATACAATCCCATCAACGATACCTTCTACATAAAAGATAATTTCGCCGACGCCATAGAACTGGTACAGGATAAATGCAACTATACGATACACGGCTATTTTGATGCGGAGATTAATATCTCGATCAGGATCAACAGGAACTTCCCGACCCAGGATCCCTTCGACGTCAAGTTCGGAATAGTGCGGTCCAGGGATGTTGTTTACCACGTAGAAGAGGAAATGCTCAGGGTGGAAAAGGACATCACTTTCAACAACATAGACATGACCGTAACACAGGGAGGAAGAACCGTGAATAGAGGGGATTTCATACCCGGTGGAGATCCTCTGGTGATCTCCGGACTCAGGGTGGTGTACGAGGACACGGAGGTATCTCCGTCCAACGACAAATACTACATCAGGGTGACCGATAACTACATGAGGGTCTTCGAGAACCACTCCTCCGCGGGCATGGATATCAATATGATACTTCCGACCAACGTCGATTCGGGAACCCTTCGGTTCTGGGTGAATATCATGATATCTCCCGAATACGGGGTTTACGCAGAGGAAAAAGGAGCGGTCCCAGGCTTCTACGTGACCATGGATTTCGAAGGACCGTCAGCACCCCAGAACCTGAAGTTCCACGCCGATTCCATCGACGATCCCGAGGGAAGATGGGATAACGACAACCAGGTCTGGATCTCCTGGGATCCTGCCTTCGATACCCAGGTGGATGTGATCGGGTACAAATACCAGCTCAGGGGTCCCGGCTCCTTCCTCGTGACGGGTGATACCGTTGACCGATTCACAGAACTCACCCTCGGTGGCAGCGGTGTCTACACCATCCAGATCTGGGGTATGGACGAGGCGAACAATCCTGGAATCAGGGCCATCAAATCCATCGTGATCGACCATGAGGATCTCTCCATCGTCAACCACTATCCCACATACATGGGTGATATGTGGTTCAACTCCAAGGAGGTCGACCTAAGGGCTTCGATAAGCGATCTTATGGTCGGTGACAACGGCCCGATGCTCGACCTCTCGACCCTGAGATACCTCGTGACGGATCAGATGACCGGTGAACCAACCGAGGAGATGTGGGAAGCGGACGGGGTCAAAGCTCAGTATACGCTCATGTCGATCGACCGCGGGGAGAGATACATATACACCATATCGGCCCCGGTTCAGCTGAAGGAAGGAAAGGAGAACTACATCTGGTGGTCAGTGAAGGACGAGGCCGGAAACGAGGGGATCACACGGATACTGGACGTTGATGCCGAGGTCGAGGATCTCTACGTATATTACAGGGACACCATGAACCTCACGGATAACATGGCAAGGGAGAAGGCCGAGGAGAGCAGGGCCACCCTGGAAAAGAAAGCGATGAGTGAGAATCCTGCCAACGCCTGGGTCGATATTCAGGCCCCGATGTTCTCCGATCCCACACCGGACCCGGAACCCCAGGAAACCAACAGGATCACCGCAACGGTGATCATCCGGGATAAGGGAGTGGATCTCTCCGGGGTCGATGTATCGACGATACAGTACTCAATATCGCGGGACGGAATTTCCAATTACGGAGGCTGGATCTCCGCCGGATTGAGCGACGATGCCGATCAGGTCCTTGCCTCGACCACGGTTCTTCTGTTCGAACCCGGTTCCACCAATTATATCAGGTGGAGGGCAAAGGATGTTGCCGGAAACGGATTCGTTGTCTCCGACGACTATCCGATAATAATCGAGTTCATTCCGCTGAACAATCCCCCGATAGCAGTGATATCCTCACCCGAAATGCAGGATGTGTTCGACACTAAGCAGACCATATCCTTCGAAGGATCGGATTCCACCGATCCGGACCTGGATAATCTGCAGTTCAAGTGGGTCCTGGCGAACAAGACGATCCTCAGCGAGAAGGCCGATTTCGAGATACCGGCCGCCAGGCTCGGAGAGGGCGTCCATGTCATCACCCTGTATGTTACCGACGGATGGTTCACGATCACAGACTCGGTATCGCTTTACGTGAAGATCCATCCGGACGAGGTCGATACCGACGGGGACGGCCTGCCGGATGGCGAGGATCTCGATGATGACAACGACAGATTGTCTGATCTCGAGGAGCTCGCCATGGGAACCAATCCGAAACTAAAGGACACGGATCAGGACGGTATTGATGACTATCTCGATCCCGAACCGCTCAATCCCCTGGTCTTCGAGAAGGAGAAGGATGAAGGGTATTCCACCTACTATTCCTTCATGATCTGGGTGGTTGTCCTGGCAATCCTGATACTTCTGGTCGCTGTGATGGTGGTTCTCAAGAAGAGGTCCACGGTCGAGAAGAATAGGATCACGAGATCCGTCGCCAGGGAATCGGAGGTCGTCCAGAGGTATGAAGCGCTCACCGGCATCGAAGCCGAGCTCCTTCCCTCCGTAAAGGACATGGGAGTATCCCTGCCTCCGATCGCCGCTCAACAGGTCCTACCACGGGGTAAAGCAAAGAAGCTTCATGACATCAAGGAACCCAAGAAGGAAGAGGAACCTGTAAAAACCGCGGAGCCTGAGCCGTCCCCGACAGTGCCCAAACCCGCTCCGGCACCCAAACCGGCACCCGCTCCCGGGAGGGCGCCCGCCCCGGCGGGAAAAGTCCCCGGTCAGGTACCGAAACCCGAGGACCTCACTGCGACGCCGAACCTTCCCGGTTCTTCCGGTGCAGCTGACACGGGAGCCTCCACCACCACATGCGACCTCTGCGGATCCTCCATTGAGGTTCTGCCGGGCGTATCCCAGGTAGAGTGCCCGCTCTGCGGTGAGAAGAAGAACCTGTGAGGAAAGAATTGCATCCGGCGCTGGAAGACGCTTCCAGCGCCTTTTTTTTTATTTTGCATATAATGTAATGGTTACAGCGATGATAAAAGAGCTTAACTACCGTTATTTCCATTCAACTTCCCGACGGTGGCCTTTCGATCGATCAGGGTGGAGAAATGGCAGTGGATGAATCATCCTCAAACGAGTTTTACGACAACCTGTGCAGATTGATCGATATGACGGAACGGAAGATTAGATCATCGACACATCACTACGGCCCCCTGGTAGTTGATGCCGTGAACTACGTCACCGGGGCATTCTATGCAAATCTTATCAGGCTTTACCAGCACAACATGAACGAGGAATTCTTCAGGACAGTGGACATGTCCAGGGAAGACCAGGAGGAACTCCGATACAGATTGAACCCGTTCTTCCACCGGGCGAACGTTACAGACGAGAGCGTGTTCAACGAGGGGGATCTGAATTTTTTCGTATATCAGGATTTCAGACGCACCATATACGATTTCGGGGATGATGCTTACTGGCTCCTGCTCGGCGTGGAGGGGCATGCGGACATTATTCGATGCGAGCATAGGATCATAAAATTCAAAACCGACATCCTCTCTCTTATGTAAAAAGTTGAAATTTGACAAAATTATATATAATAAGAATAATTTGCGACATAACTTATATATACCATTATACTTAGATTTTTATTGAAAGAGAGTAAGGCGCTTTCTTTTTGAATTCAGAATCCGAATGGAGGTGAATAGTTGAAACCAGGGTTACGTTACACGTTATCCGGCATCCTTGCGGGACTTGTCGTTGTCATTCTGATGATATCGGGATTGGCAACATTGAACGTTAGTTCCGAGGAGGACGAGATTTCGAATGATGAACAAGTTGCTTTGAACAACGACAACGGTCGATTGACCGGCACGGTCAATTTGTGGAACGGGGATGAACCTGATCAGATGTTCACCTCCACAACAAATTACGATTATACAGGATCCGCGTGCGAGATCGGGGACGTCAACGGCGACGGTTACAATGATATAATCGTCGGCGCCAGGGGCGCTTCGAGCTACAGCGGAGAGGTCAGGATATACTTCGGCATGACCAATACCGGATCCAACCTTGACGAGAAGGACGCCGATGTCACGTTGAAACCTACCGGCTCCAGGTATGCCGGTGGAACAGTCGCGGTGGGAGATGTGGACGGCGACGGGATCGATGATATTCTCATCGGAAGCTATTATGCAAACAGCTACATCGGGGAGGCATATCTGTATTTCGGAAGGGAGGAATGGACCAGCGCATCCTACACGACACCCGATGTCAAATTGCTTGGTGAACGCGGAGCGTACGGAGGAGGATATGCTTACTTTGGTTACAATGTGGGAATCGAGGACATCGATGATGACGGAAAAGGTGATCTGCTGGTAACCGCCCCTTATTGGTGTCAGCAATACTCATATCCGTATTACGTGAATATAAACTGGGGCGGTCTCAGCTGGCGGGTAAGGTACAACTGGACCGGACTATCATTTGTTTTCTGGGGGAGGACCCAGAATGAATGGAAGGCCACCGGAGGATCCATCAACTGCAATAACAAGGATCCCGTCGGTGACGGCTACCTCAGGATCAAAGCATGGGCCCCGTGCGGCAACAGCGGTTACATGTACACCAGAATGGGATACGGAAACGGAGACGCCTTCGATTCCGGGGATTTCAACGGAGACGGAAGAACGGACCTTGTCATAGGTGCGGGTTACTATACCTACCTGTACTACACAACATCCTCGCGGTATACCTACGCAGGAGCCACCTACCTGATCGAGGGAAGAACGAGATCGGAATGGATGCAGTGGGGAGGGCACTATGACATGCTGGCCCGCCAGGGAGATTACATGATGTTCACCAAGCGCGAATCATCCGCCTATACCGGTTACAATCCTTCCATGGGGGATCTCAACGGCGACGGTTTCGATGATCTTGTAATCATGGACAGGGCATCTTCCGATTCCTATACAGGGACGGCAAATATCATCTGGGGGAAGTCAGATGTTTCGGAGTACAAGGACACATTTCACAATTCATATCCCTACGGCGGATATTACTGCAATCTGAACAGCATTTCCACTGCCAAGATCAAAGGACCCAGAAGCAGTTCGTACATGTGCCAATCCCACATCGACGATTTCGACGGTGACGGAATTGACGACATACTGCTGGGTGCGTATAATGTACCAAACGGAAGGAACCAGAACTATGCGGGAACAGTCGGACTGTTCTATGGAATGAGTGCTTCTCAATGGGGAAGCAGTTATTCGTGGAGCGATATGAGCTGGACGGTTCAGGGTTATTATACCTATAATTATCTGGGCTATTACGCCTACGATAATTTCGGATCAGGCGACATAAACAACGACGGGGTGGCCGATATACTTGTCGGCGCCTACGGATATCCTTACGAATCCAGCCAATATTACCGGGGAGCGGCATATCTGTTCCTGACCCAGCCATCCAGTTCGGAGGTCCTTTCGTTCGATATCTCCAACGGAGACGGCGAGGGGGGGAATATCCTCTGCGCCGAGGCCGGAGGAAAGGGCAGAAATGACACGAACAAGATCGGAAGCGGAATATACACCTTCTACACGAACTTCACGAATTCATGGACCGTGTACCAGACATCCGAAATAATCATAGAATTCAAGCTCAAGGGTCAGTTGTCCGGTCTCAGCTACATATTCGGCTATTCGCCCCAGAACGATACCTATTACATTATCGACAGTTACGAGAACGGCCTTGAGGTGGTCCCGGAACATTCGGACTTCACAACATCGGGTTATCACTATGCCGAACTGAACCTGTCTTTCCGTATCAACAGGAATTTCCTGACACAGGACCCATTCGATGTGATCTTCAACATCGTTATGGGGCGCTTCTTGAAGACGGAGACGAGGGAGGACATGCTTCGGGTCGAGAAGGACCTGACGTTCGATAATATCGACATGAAGGTTATGCTTGGAGACAGCCAGCTTGAGAGAGGAGCTGTCCTATCCGGCGGTGAGCCTCTGAGGATAACAGGCCTTAGAGCGGTATACGAGGAAACGGACGTATCTCCCGGAAACGACAAGTTCTTCGTGAGGGTCAAGGACAACTACCTCAGGGTGTTCGAGAACAGATCCAGCGCCGGATTGGAGATAGATATCAGAATACCGACAAATGTCGATTCGGGCATATTCCGGCTGTGGGTGGAACAGATACTCTATCCCGAGTACGAGCTGCACGCCACGTCCGTATCCAATATTCCCGGATTCTACGTCAGCCTCGATTTCGATGGACCGTTTGCGCCACAGAACCTGAAGTTCCACGCCGATTCCATCGATGATCCCGAGGGCAGGTGGGACAACGACAACCAGGTATGGATCTCCTGGGATCCTGCCTTCGACACCCAGGTAGGCGTCATCGGTTACAAATACCAGGTCAGGGGCCCCGGCTCCTTCATGGTAACCGGCGACACCGAGGACAGGTTCACGGAACTGACCCTCGGGGAGAGCGGAGTCTATACCATCCAGATATGGGGCATTGACGAGGCAGGAAATCCCGGAAGGAGGGGTATCAAGTCCATCGTTATCGACAGGGAGGACCTGACACTGTTCAATCACTATCCCTCCTATACAGGTAACATATGGTTCAACTCCAAGGAGGTGGAGCTCAGGGTTTCCATAAGCGATCTGGTCGTCGGCGATAACAGCCCGATGCTGGACCTATCCACCTTGAAATATCTGGTAACCGACAACATGAACGGCGAACCTACCGAGGAGATGTGGGAGAACGACGGCGTCAGGGCGCTGTATACGATCCTGTCACTTGACAGAGGTGAAAACTACGTTTACACCTTATCGGTTCCCGTCCAGCTTTCTGAGGGAACCGAGAACTTCATATGGTGGTCGGTAGCCGACGAGGCGGGAAACCGCGGGACCACGAAGGTCATCGATGTGGATCAGAAGGTCGAGGATCTGTATATACACTACAGGGACACGGTAAACCTCACCGACAACATGGCGAGGGAGAAAGCCGAGGAGAGCCGGCCGGATTTCGAGAAGGAAGCGATCAGCCGGAATCCTGCCAATGCATGGGTGGATATTCAGGCACCCACATTCTCGGATCCGACTCCCGATCCGGAGCCCCAGGAGGACAGCAGGATCACCGCCACCATAATCATCGAGGATCAGGGACTGGACCTCTCGGGAGTCGACGCATCGACCATACAGTATTCCGTATCCCGAGACGGCATATCCAACTACGGCGGCTGGATATCTGCGGGTCTCACGGATGATTCAGATACCATCCTGGCATCATCGACTGAACTTCTGTTCGAACCCGGATCCACCAACTATGTCAGATGGAGGGTAAAGGACATTGCCGGAAACGGTTTCGTCGTCTCCGACGACTTCCCGATCAACATAGTATACAAGGAAGTCAACAATCCCCCGTTGGCCTCGATATCCGCACCCGAGATGCACGAGGTGTACGACACACAGCAGAAGATCTCGTTCGAGGGATCTGATTCCATCGATCCTGATCTGGATAATCTCCAGTTCAAGTGGGTTCTCGCGAACAAGACGATACTGAGCGAAGAGGCCGATTTCGAGGTGGAGGCAAGTAGCCTAGGACAGGGCGTGCACGTGATCACCCTCTATGTCACGGACGGCTGGTTCACCATCACGGACTCGATATCCTTCTACGTGAAGATACACCCGAGCGAGATAGACACCGACGGGGACGGTCTGCCGGATGGAGAGGACCTTGACGACGACGGAGATGAACTGACGGATCAAGAGGAGCTCTCTCTTGGAACGAATCCGAAGATCGCCGACACGGATCAGGACGGCATGAACGATTATCTCGATGCGGACCCACTGAATCCGCTCATCATCGATGATGAGGACGAAACGGGATATTCCACCTACTTCGGGTTCATGGTCTGGATAGTTGTCCTTGCCATACTGATACTCATCGTTGCGGTGATGATCGTGCTCAAGAAGAGGTCGACCTTGGAGAAGAACAGGGTTACAAGGAATGTGACCAGGGAAGCAAGCATGGTGCAGAGGTACGAGGCGCTTACCGGAATTGAACCGGAGCTTCTGCCCTCGGTCAAGGAAATGGGTCTCTCGCTGCCTCCCGTATCGGCCCAGCAGGTTGTCCCCCGGGGAAGGGTCGAGAAAGAGAAGAAGAGGGAAAAGACCGAGCCTGAAGAAACTGAGGAACCGGCGAAACCGGTCCAGCCCGAACCGGCCCCCGCGCCCGCTCCGGCTCCCGCAAAAGCACCGGCTCCGGCAGGATCCGTTCCCGGTAAGATACCGAAACCGGAGGACCTGGCCGCAACCCCGAACCTCCCGGGGAATGCCGAATCAGCTGGTACGACAATCCTGTGCGATCTCTGCGGTTCGTCCGTCGAAGTACCTCCGGGAGCAGCCCAGGTCGAGTGCCCGCTCTGCGGAACGAAGAAACAGCTGTAGGTAAACGGCCGTGTGAAAGCGTCGGTGAAATATTCCGGCGCTTTTATTTTTTTTATTTCTACAAGGATTCGAATAAACCGGGATTTTCCAATGCGTATGTTATCATCAGCGCCCTCTTTGTCTCTAAAACATCGTGAACCCTTACTATGTCGGCGCCCCGGCGTACACTTTCCAACGCTGCAGCAAGGGATCCTGCCAGCCTCTCGTCGGTCTCCGTGCCAAGGATCTTCCCGATGAAAGACTTCCTTGACGCCCCGATCAGAACGGGACAACCGATCTGCTTGAGGACCTTGATGTTCGCTATGAGATCGAGATTATGTTCAACGGTCTTTCCGAATCCGATGCCGGGATCCACTATGAGCCGGCCGCGGTCAACACCCAGATCCGTCATGCGTTCGACACGCTCATCGAGGAAATCCCGCACCACCGCCACAACATCTTCGTATCGAGGTGAGACCTGCATGTCCTTTGGGGAGCCCATCATGTGCATGATAACGGCGCTCACCCCCGTCCTCGCAACCAGTTCATCCATTCCCTCCTCCCTCAGGCCGTTCACATCATTTACCATGGACGCGCCCGCTCCGATGCATTCCGATGCCGTTTCCGGATTTCTGGTATCGATTGATACCGGAACCGGTATTTTCCTTACCAGCTCCCTGATGACCGGAAGGACCCTCTCGATCTCGACCTCCGGGGGAACGATTTCTGAAAACGGGCGGGTCGACTCTCCACCCACATCGATTATATCCGCCCCCTCGCTAACCATCTTCAAGCCCCTCTCAACGGCGGCATCCGAATCCAGATACATGCCGCCGTCCGAGAAGGAATCGGGGGTTACGTTCAGGATCCCCATTATCAGCGGGGGTTTCAGGTTCGAGAATCTAGCGGGATCAGGATAGATCCCGATCCTTCCCAGGGACACGGTCGGAAAGGAAATACTATCGGTCATTCGATCCACCACCGCCTCCCTTCCCGCCCGCTTTGGTGGGACAGGCGGGATTGATGCATGTCTCGAAGGGAGGTCTTCCCTTGCGGTACATCACTATCATCGGTGATCTGCAATCCCCGCACCTGTTCTCGGTGAATGATATCTTACCCTTCTGCGGGAGAGGATACGATTTCGAGCAGCCGGGCGACATGGAGCATCTCACGTACCTCTTCCCCCATTTGGACCTTGCAAGGAGCATGGGATGATTGCACCTGGGACACAAACCAACAACATCCTGGATCTGGAATGCCTCCTTGAGATCCTTGGCGATATCGACCTTGTTCGTCTCCATCTCATCCATGATCTCTTTGAGCATTCCCTTCGATTCGTCGAGGACCTCCTCCTCCGTCAGCGCCCCCTGGCTGATCTTCTCCATATCCCGCTCAAGTCTTGCGGTCATGTCGTGATCGGTTATATGGGGTGCATATTTCTCAAGAGATGTAACGAGGGCATCACCCGACATGGTGGGGCGGGGGGGGGAATCCTCGATATACCTTCTGTCATAGAGTTTCTTGATTATCTCGTGCCTCGTGGACTTCGTTCCGAGCCCGAGCCTCTCCATTTCCTGAATGAGGCCTCCCTGGGAGTACCGCTTGGGGGGTTTCGTATGTTTCGCATTCAGATCGATCCCCTCAACCGAGATCACGTCCCCCTTCTCTATGTGAGGTATCGTCGTCTCCTTGATCTTCGAGAATGTGTAGATCTCCCTCCAGCCCGGATACAATGTCCTGACCCCGGAGGCAGCGAATATCTCTCCTCCAACGTTCATATTGACCCTTGTGATCCTAACCTTCGAAGGATCGTGAAGCGTTGCCAGGAAACGTCTGACTATCAGATCGTACAGCTTCCATTTTTCATCCGAAAGCTCGTTTTTCGCGGCATATGATGTCGGATAGATCGGAGGATGGTCGGTGGTCTCCTTGCTTCCGCGGGTCGGAATGATCCGGTCCTTTCCCAGTATGTGATCCGCCGCCTTCTTGTATGGTCCGTGCGCAAGCATCTCGGTCGAAGCCCTGAGATCCAGCGATACCGGATATACAGTATTGTCCGTCCTCGGGTAGGAAATATATCCCTCGGTGTACAGATCCTCCGCGACCGACATGATGCGTGATGCGGACATTCCCATGGTATTGGCTGCCCTTATAAGGTGAGTGGTATTGAAGGGAATGGGCGGCCTGTCATCCCTCTCCTTTCCGGTGACGGAAGTGACCTCCGCCTGCTTTGCGTCCTTGATCCTGTTGAAGATCTCCAGGGCTCCATTCTCCTCCAGGAAGTCACCGTGGGTATGCACTCCGTTGAAACCGCTTCCGTCCTTCTCGAAGGAGCCTTCGATCGTCCAGTACGGAACCGGCTGGAAATCCCTTATCTCCCTCTCCTTTTTCACGATTATCGCAAGGGTCGGGCTCTGAACCCTGCCGACTGACAGGAAATCATGACCCATCCTGTCGGATGTCAGCGAAACGAAACGGGTCAGGGTGGCGCCCCAGTACAGATCGATGATCTGTCTGGTCTCCGCCGCCTTGGCCAGAGGTACATCGATCCCGGTCAGGTCCGAAAATGATGCCGTTATCTCCCTGGGTGTCAGTGATGAGAAGCGCGCCCTCTTCGATGTTTTCACAGAGTTCTCTCCGAACGCGTACTCGACCGCCTCCAGGCCGATAAGCTCCCCCTCCCTGTCGTAGTCTGTCGCGACATATACGGAATCCGCCTCCTTGGACAGGGACCTCAGCACCGAGGCGATCGATCTCTCGGATACCATCTTCTCCGGTTTGACTTCTATGAGGTCTGCCGGCCTGTGCGCAGACCAGTTGTTGTACTCTTTCGGGAAATCCATGTTCAGAATGTGGCCTCTGAGACCCACAGAGTAGGTTTCCTCTCCCTCCCATTGAAACTGGTATAGGGGGACCCTGCCTCTCTTGACCGTCGATACATTGTCGCCCGATAGGATCGAGGATATTCTCCTGGCGGCGTTGTTCTTCTCACAGATAATTAATCGCATGGCATACCCCGAACGAGGGCGGGGATTGTCGATCATTCTATTAAAGTTGTCCCATTCAGAACTCGTCGTACCGGTCGATGATCTCCCTTATGCTGCCAAGCCTGATGCAGTTTGGATCGTCGATCCTGATCGGCAATATCCTCTTGAAAAAGGGCCGGGGTATGAATATCGCCTTGATCCCCGCTTTCAGGGCCGGCCGGATATCGTTTACGATGGAATTCCCCACCATCACGCATCTTTGGGGATTTTTTCCCCTGCAGATTTCCCTGAAAAGATCGGGGGTTTTCTCCCTCACCATCCAGACATTGTCCTCGTTGAAGTATTTCCTCAGACCCAGCCTTTCCAGCTTTTTCCATTTCCTCTCCTCGTTGAGAACGATGTTCAGGGTGACCATCTTCAGATCGTCTCCGCGGGATGTAAGAAATTCCAGAACATCCTCCGCCCCCGGCAGGAGCCCCCCTACGGGCGGGAAGACCTTGACGGGAGAGATGTAAACCCAGGTATTGTACACGGCAAAACCGGCCAGGGTATCGTCGAAATCGAAGAGGAAGGTCCGTCTCATCAATCCGTATAATCGAACCCTACTATTAAGGATTACGCGCCAAAAATCGTCGTATATTATGTTATTATCTCATCAAGACGGTTTAGCCCGACTCCCAGCTTGATCTCCTGGGCTATCCTCCTTCCCGTTGACAGGCCGTCCTCTATGAGATCGGCATACGGCGATCCCGATATGAAGGGATTGGTTCCGGCGACGATCCTCGCGGAGATCTCGAACACCTTGAATTTCAGCTGATCGGTAACCACGGTCTCGAGGCAGAACGGCCCCACCATTCCCCCGAACAGCTCGTACGATTCCCTGACGACGCTCTCTGCCATCTCGAATGCCTTGGGAAGGAGGGATTCTCTTATGACGAGCGGAAGATTTCCTGTCACAACGAATGTGGGGTATATACCGTGCTCCTTCAGTTCCTCCTGGGAACCCAGTTTATACATCTCGTCTATGTTCGTCTCGTCCCGGCGGTCCATCGACATCAGTTCCACGATCCCCCTGGCCCCGTCAACCTTGTAACCATCCGTCCTAAGGGGCGAATGGAAGAAATGAAGGTAATAACGGGTACCCAGGATGTACTCCTGTATGTTGTACTTCTGCTCGTGATCGATACCCATCTTGAACTGGTTGTAATCCTTTGCTATGAAGAAACCCCTTCCTCCCTTTGCCCCCTGGTATTTCACCATCACCGGGACGTCGATCTTCTTCGGATCCTTGATCTCGCGGGGCATGGATATGCCCGCCCTCTCCAGCCACACCCTCTCCTTGTTCCGGTCCGATTCCCATTCCAGGACGTTTCGGTTTCCAAAGGTGGGAACCATCAGGTTCCGAAAATTGTCCGCCCCGAGATATTCCACGAATGAACCATGCGGGATCAATATGCCGTTTTTGTTCCTGATCTCGTCGAGATGATCCGGAAGCTCCTTGTAATCATCCAGGACCAGAAAGGAATCGGGTTTTGCAGCGGGGAACGCGTCAAAAATCTTGGGAGCCCTGCCGATCGATATCCCCATAGTTTTCATACCTTCCTTCCTCGCGCCGTGGAATATCTGAAGGCTGGAATGGGAACATACGGTGGTAACGGTCAGATCGTTTTTATCGTAACTGTCCAGAATTTTTGTGATCGCCTTTGGTTCCATTAACGGGAAATGATAGATGTCTCTTATTACATTTTTCCTTGTCAAGGTCTTGCACTTCCGCTGTTGATCGGCATGAGATCACTTATGAAATGTATAGGGTTCCTTTATTAAGCCGGGCTTAAACGTGTTGATAATACAAAGATTATCTATCAATCGGTACGTTCATGCCTGTGCAGTGAAAATACAAAAAAATAATGTCCGGCGTCAGCATGCCACCGGACATCATGATCCCGTCACTCGAACACAGCGCCGCAGTGCGGGCAGATCGGTGCTGATATGGGAATGATGGACCCGCATTCGAAGCACTCGGCCATCTCCTCTTCTTCCTGAACAGACCCGGGCTTCATCTCGAGATCCTCCTCGGTGAATTCCTCGAGCTCCTCCTCCTCGAATTCCTCCTCCTCGGATTCATCCGATTTAGCGGCGGGGCCTTCCTCCTTTGATCCCTCAACCTCGGATTCCTCGTCCTTCTCGGCTTCCGGAACCTCGACCGGTTTTCCGCAGCTCGGACATTCAGTGGACCCCGGCGGAATGATCTCGCCGCAGTCGCATTCGACCTCATCGGAAAATTCTATTCCGCAGTGCGGGCAGATGGAAGCTTCCATCTCCACAAGCCCACCGCAGTTGGAACACTTCGCCATGTCGCCCTTCTGCATTCTGGTGACGACAAAGAACACTATGCCGATCACGACCAGAACGATCACAACAAGGACCACCACAATTATTATCCAGGGGAATTCGGTATCCTTCTCCTCCGTCACAAGGAAATAACCCTCATCCTCGTTATTGGAAAGATCCGCCTCGAAGAAGTTAGCATATCGGTTGACGGTGCATGTCCAAGGATACGGTACGGTGGTTATGCTTGCAGGTTCGATGTTGAAGACGACCCTTCTTGTGGAGTTCGCATCGACCGAGATCGTCTGCTCGTTGTTGCTGGCAGGACCGCTGAAGTAAACGTCAATGCCGTTGTAGGAGAGATTGCCGCTGTTGATGATGTCGAAGGAAACCGTATAGCTTTTTCCCTTGGTCATCTCGAACCTGTCAAGGTTGTAGTTGTAATAATCGCCGGTCTTGATCAACCGGACGGTCAGATCGGGGGCTTCCTCGACCTTCACCTTGTAGGTCAGCAGGTTGTTGCCCTCGTCAAACTCCCTGATGCTGTTGTCTGGATCCACGATTATGGACAGCTCGTTCACGTCCATATCACGGATGTTCCAGAAACCTGTCACCAGGGCGGTTCCCTCATTCTCCAGTATCGGTATGTTGTAACTGTGCTCTATCCATGTATCCGTGAGGTTTGATGATATGAAATGGACGGTCAGGTTGGAGGCGGCTTTACCGCCGATGTTGGTGATGTTGAACGATATGGAGTGGTTCATCCCGACGAAGGTCCTCCTCTCCTCCTCGCCGATGTTCATATCGAGAGGATCGATGCCCAGATAATTAGAGAAGATCAGGAGGCTGTCGGTTTCCACGTGAAGCTCGGGCACATCGTTGATATCGAATACCTCCAGCGGTGCGAATATGAAGTTGTTGTCCGTATTCTGTTCGGATCCCTCGAGGAGGCTGACGGTCACGTATATGTTCCTTATGCCCTTTGGATAATCGACATTCCAGTCGTACTCAAGGAATTTCGATGCGTGGCCCGGAAGCACTCCCGACGGATATCTGATCTCTCCGATCTCTATGGATGTGGAGTCTTGGATCGGATTCCCGTTGAAGAACGTCACGGAGAATTCCCCGGCCGGAGAATCTCCGGTGTTCACGAGGGTTACGTTGATGGTTAATTTCAGCATATCCTCCTGATCCCTCTCAGTATCAACCCCTGAGGAATTGACCAGGAAACCTCCCTGATAGAAGGATATGTCCGAGAAACTGAGTTCCGGCAATGTCTTGACATATAGATCCCATGACATGATGTTGTTGTCCTCGTTTTTCTCGACGACGAGGTTCGAGAGGTCCATCACCACGTAGATCTTGTGCGAACCGCCGATGTTGGCCTTCCAGGTCAATGATACCTTGTGCCAGCTTCCGGCCCGTATCATCTCTATGTTCACAGACGGCTGGGTCTCGGTGTATGGAATTATCCTTCCTCCCAGTTCAGGATTGCCGTCGTAGAACCTGACTATCACGGTCGAGGCGTCTGTCTGTCCTTTGTTCCAGATCGTGGCATTCAGGTAGACAAGCGAACCGATCTCGATCATCCCCTTGGGAGAGATCTGAAGATCCTCCTGGTTCATGGTGATGTCGGGTTTGGTCAGGACCAGGATGTCCTTTGACTTGAAATTGTTGGATTCGTCCGTTTCCAGGATATCATCGCCGTGGTCGGCGAACAGAAGGATGCTGTGCGTCCCCGGTCCCTTTGCGGACCATCTGAGTGTCAGATTCCTCATCTGACCGGGTAGCAGGTTTATCACCTCGGTTCCGAGTATGTTTATCTCCGAGTCCAGAGAGAAACGGACCTCCACATCCCGGGCCATCGTGTTTCCCAGGTTCTTAACATGTATCCATATGGTGGCATTCCTTCCGTCGGTAACCGGATTCGGATTGAATCCGATATCGGATACCAGGGCGATGTCCGGCTCGGTATCGACTTTCACGGAGAAGTTCCACTCGTTCTCCTCGTCCTGCTCTTTCACCTCATCCATATAGTCCAGAGTGGCATACAGCTTGTGGAAACCGATAGGTTGAAGAGCTTTCCAGTCGAAGGATACCGTGTAACTTTCCATCGGTTCGAGGGCCGGTACCCTTGGTTCCTCCTCGATCTTGGTGAGATTGTCGTACAGAAGAATCGAGAACTCCCCAGAGGGCAGCTCTCCCATGTTTATCACATCGAAACTCACCGAGACATTGGTGTTGACGGTTACCGGAAGGTAAGAGTCGACCACGAAGCTGCCATCCCTGATCCTAAGGTCCGGAAGCGTTTTAACAGAAAGGACAATGGAATCCCACGAATTGAGGGGGACCTGATCGAATGGAGCTATGACCTCCGCTCTTACAGTGATCGGACCGGATGCGGGAGGAGTCCAATTGATAGTCTTGTACACGGTTTTACCGGGCTCGATGTAATTGAATGGTATACCGGATGCGACAATGCCCTCATCGTCGAGTCCCTGCCATGTGATGTCGACATGGAAAGGTGTCTCGGACGGGTCAATGTCACCGTCGTTGAAGATCTCGATGGTCATGTCTCCCTTCGTTCCATATGCCCATACATTATCCTCGACGAGAAGTGTTATCGAATAGTCGGGACCATCTCCTATGACGTTCATCGATGTCTTAAGATTATCGTTCTCGGCGATCTCTCTTACCTCGTCCGCAGGATCCACGTCAATTGACATCTCGACCTCACCGGACAAGCACTCCCATGGGAATGAGACCTCGGTATACTCGCCAGCACCGAGAGGTGGAGCGGGCATAATTCCGGCGGATTCTCCATTGACAAGCAGTTCAACGTTAAACGGATCTGAATCGAATGGACCGTTATTGGTTACGTTGCCAATGATCCTCACCAGATTACCCGTTATCAGGGATCCGTTAACTCCGATCGATACGGGCACCAGATTGGGCCCTCCAGGTACCACAAGGGATATCCGGAAATCGGATCCATTCAGAGAGGAAAGTCTCGGATTCGATGTGAATCCCCTGTACTTGCCTTCGAGCCTGTAATTTCCAAGATATACCGATCCCGCCGATGTTATCTCTGTCTCCAGCAATGGGAATACCGCTCTTGCCTTGGAATCGGTGGTCACCGTTGTGAGGTACTGGGTCGAAGTCCCAATCATCCGGCTTACATCTATCTGTGCACCAGGAAGAGGATTCTGGACGGAATCGACGACTGAAGCGGTAACCTTGTAGGAAAGCTTCACCTTGGCATTTCCAACCGCCTGTATCCAATGAGTCCTGCCTGCGGGCAGGTTCCCAACGTAGGATACGTTCACAAGTTCCGAATCCCCGCTCAGATCCAGTGGAATCGAGAAAATGGCGTCCTCCGCTCCGAATAGAACACGGTTCAGAGCGGCTTTGCCGAGATCGACCTTGCCTCCGGTCAGGTTAACTGCCGAATATCTCCCGAATAGAACCGGGATATTCATTGATTTTGAATTTATGAAAGCGGTAACATCAGATCCCACCGCGTTTATCGATGAATTGAAGGACTTTCCATGGAGTTCGAATGAACTGGTCCCCCTCATTGCAAGGTAAGCAACGTCCATGCTGCCCTCCGTAAGCATCATCTTCGCTGATCCGGTGTCTCCAAGAAGGTATGTATAGAGCCCCCCAGAACCGGACTTGGCCAGTGAAACGTTGTTCAGTTCGAGGATCCCGCCCGATTCGACAAGGATGTATGCGGGGCCTTTTCCGGTTAGGAACCTTACGGCGGTATCGTTAATGGTGAGGTGACCGCCGGAACTGACAACCAGATGTCCGTTGAAGGAATAATAAGAGGGATAGATCTTTCCGTTTATTATCGCGGTAGTCCCTGTCAGCTTGACCTTCGTGTTTACGTTGAGAGATATGGAATTCCCGGAGAAGAAAGAAGTGATATCCGGATCGATAACGTAATAATTGAATTCAAGAGGTCCGCCGAGATCGGCAATAAGGTCTTCATGGACCAGTTGGTCGTTCTTTACCCGGGATATGAGATCGATCTCCTCTCCCTGCCCTGCAACCGCGGGGTATGAATCGAACTTGGCGGAGGCTTTCACGGTATCGCTTGTCCGGGTCATCGAAACAATGAAATCCGGAGATGCGTGGGAGTTGGGCATCGAGTCGTACGTGAAAAGATCAGTAACAACAGGAACTACGGCCCATCCGTCGGATTCCGTATAGGCCCAGTTCGAGCCGGTCTTCCCCATATATTCGAGTATTTCCGATGTGAGATAAGTTGAGGTCAGATAGACGTTCTTTCCTCCTTCGATTCTCTCTATCGCCAACTTCTGACCGGTAACATCCACGCCTATTGAATCGGATACCTTTGCACCGATCCAACGATAATACAAGGCCTTGGAAGCTGAGTCCTCGACCAGCACCGCCGCATCGTATTTATCACCCGTTCTGTTCATAGTAACTCCGACAAGGTGAGCAACCGCACCGCCGGACAGCTTGAGCATGTTATGTGATCCGGTGGATGTGTTCGAATCGAAATCCACATCCAGGAAGGAATTGATGACAGTCAGGTTCGTTCCGGATCCATCCAGCGTTATGTTGCCAGCGGTCATCCCGTCCCTGCTCGGTACACTGAATGAGAAGGTATCCCGAACCTGAGAGTCGATGATCAGACCCGAAGAACCCGAAAGCAGGCTGATGGCGATCCCGTCATCATTGTAATCCTTGTCGTCCTCGACCCCGCCGTCACCGTCAATGTCGTATCCGATCTCGGATTTGTCTGAAAGCTCAACGATATGCGAATCCTTCATCTCGAAATGTGCGGAATTTGTAACGACAAGCGATCCGGGACCCTCGATGATGGTATTTTCCAGGATCAGGGATGATCCCGACCCGTCCACGGTAATATCCATGGCAAAATAGGGATGGATCTGACCCGTCTCGGTAGTGAGTGTTGAGTTTTTGAAAATCAGTGTTCCGGAATTATCCACTAGAATCTGATAGATATGATCATCGCTTCCACCTATCTCACCGTCAAGACCAACATCCTGAGAGATGGTGATCGTGGAATTCTCGAATATCAGCACCGAATTGCTGTTGCTGACCTCGATATCTCCGTCAAGCAGGTAGTTGACGCCTGTCAGTCTGTTCGTAGTTCCGTCCGTCTGTCTTATAGTGCCAACGCTCGTTGCACCCGATGCGCTGTCTTCACTTATCAGGACAATTCCGAAAAGAGCCGTTCCCAGCATGAGAATTGCCACAGCCAGCCCCAGCATCCTTTTCAGGGCAAGTGTTTTTTCCCCGATCACTTGAATCACCTTCCCCCTCTGATCGCAGATGGTCGATTTTTAGATGATGAACCGCCTTTCCACGCATTCTGGAAACCGCAGTTCACACATGTTTTGAAACAGAAACCTACGGATATATATGTATTCCTTCCCAAGTTCCAGTAAATGAAATTCATGTTACTACTAGTATTAAACTGCGTTTTTTGAGTTGTTTTTGAATTGTCATGAATTATCGATCCCGCACGAAATCCGTCGTATATCATTCGATCTTCCACCGCTTGATCTTCTCGATCAAATTGATGAGGATATAAACGGTATTGAAGAAACCCCGGGGATGTCCCAGTTATGATCAGAATTACCCGGCCCAACTGGGATTTTTCCGATCTTGATAGAGGAAGAGAAACCATTAATAATGAAAATCCCGGGTTTTCGAACCAGGAGGCTTTGATTGCTTCGGAGTGCGTGTGTTTCAGATCCTTCCAGTGTAGATCATATTGGAATGATCAAGATCCTTTCTCTGCTCATCTTGTTGGGCATTATCTCGATCCCTATTGGTTATTCCAACAGTGAAGCCGGAACACGGTCGGTTGCGGATCCCATCACATCCCGCGGAGTATTCGACAATTCATCGGTCCTGATCAACGAGATCTACCCGGATCCCGTTCTGGACCTCAACGGTGACGGAGATATCGACCAGCTCGATGAGTTCGTGGAATTATTCAACGCTTGCAACCGATCGGTTCCTCTCGATAACTGGACCATCTCTGATTCGAGGAATTCGTATCCCCTGAATGGTTTTGTTATTGAACCGGGATCCCATCTCCTTTTCTACCGAAACGAGACGTCGATCATTCTGGGCAGGGATGATGAGGTGATGTTGAGGAACGATACGGGTGCTCTTGTTGATTCCTTATCATTCACTTCCGTTGGATCGGGAATATCCGTACAGAGATCGCCTGACGGGGCCGGGAGGATTCGTAAATTATCCATTCCAACTCCGGGCATACCGAACAAGAGACCTCCTGACATGATCATCAACGAGATCATGGTGGATCCGTATGGAACAAATACGGGCTACCAGTGGTTGGAGCTTGTGAACCGCGGGGACGAGGAAAATCTGAATGGCTTCCGGTTGTACAACGGCGAATCCGTTGATGCCGTCCTGCCTTCCGTTTTGCTGCAAACGGGGGGGAAAATCCTGATCTCCCTTGGCTCTGAGAAAAGCATCCCCGAATCCCCCGAGAATATATCCAGGGTAGGATTGAACATTGACAGATCCCTGTATCTGAACGGCGACAACATGGAGATCCAGGATCCGGATGGTTACTGTCTTGACTACCTTGCGTGGGGTTCATCCTCCCATGTCGATCGGCCGTCCGGGATCGGGCCGGGAGGCGTATGGAGCGGCAGGTTCTGGGACGATGCCTCGTCAACAATGACAACGGACGGGGATCCGAATATAGTTCCATCCGAAGGGAAATCGATATCAAGAATACCGGATGTGTCGGACAGCAATTCACCTTCCGATTGGAGGAGCACCGATACGGCCCTCGGCAACTCGGCCGGCTGGAACAATTCGGTTGATCCGTCACTGATCGTCGAATTCGAGTCGGATGAGTATTCATTCAACCTGTCAGAGGAGAGAGAAATCATTTACCGAATAGAGAACAGGGGAAATATCCGTGGATACGTGTCGCTGGATATCCGCTTGGACTCCCCGGGATGGTCAGCTTCATTCGAATCATATGATCCGTTTTACCTGGATCAAAACGGATCGTACTGCGGTTCGATCAAGGTCGAAGCACCCGGGGATCTGAGTGCAAATAATCGGGCGCGGATCTCAATAAAAGCCTCCCACACCGGTATGGGATTTGTCGAATTCGATGCAGCAGCGTCTCTCGTCGTTCCCGGTTTCGATCTTGGCGTTCGCAAACCGGATAACGGCACGAATCAGATCTTCTTGTAATGGGAATACCGCCATCGGTGGCCTTAATGCTGTAACAGTATTGACGAGTTTACTCTATTAGCAAAAGATCGCAAGTT